>DASWWB010001321.1:0-2974 GCA_036406115.1 Herpetosiphonaceae bacterium | reverse complement strand
TGGGCGGCATCGAAGGCGGCGGGGCGCTCGGCGGCGGCCACCAGGGCCGAGAGCGCGGCGCCGTCGTTGGACTGGGCGGCGCCGGCGGTGGCCGGGCGCAGGCTGGCGGGCAGCAGATTGGCGGCCCCGCCCTCGGCGATCAGCGTGCCGCCCTGGGCGACCCAGCTCTCGATCGCCGCGGTTTGCTGGGGGGCGAGCGCGCGCCAGCCCTGCTCATCGACCAGCAGCGCCGACAGCGTGTCCAGCCCGACGCTGGTCGTCGGCATGGTCGGGGCCTGGGCGGCGACCACCGCGTAGTCGGCCAGGCGGGGCAGCGCCTGGGTGCGCAGCGCCCCAAGCACCGGCTTGCTCGTCGGGTTGAGGTCGATCAGCTGGGTGCCGAGCTCGGCCTCGCCGTCGCGGAGCGTGACCCGCAGGCGGGCGGTGCGCTCCAAAAACACATAGAGGATGGTTTCTTTGCGCCCGCCGCCGGGCACTTCAAGCCGCGTGCTGAAGCTGCCAGCCCGCAGCTCAAGCGTCCGATCGGTGCCGTTGTTGGTCAGCAACACCCGCAGCGGCAGCCAGTAGCCGGGCCGGTAGGTGCTGCCGAACACCGGCGTGACTTGGAAGGACACGCCGCTGTCCTGGGCGCGCGCCTGGGCCGGCCACGACGCCGCCGCGAGAAGCAGCAGCCAGCCAGCCAGGAGTATACGCAAGCGTCGCATAGGATTCTCCACACAGGAATTCGATGCCGTTATCCGCTATCATAACGTATCGCTTCGGCGTTGTGTTCCTTTTTCAGCCAGGCATCAGTCGTATGAGCGCGGTCTCAGCGACTGCGGGAGGAGCGGGGATGGCAGATGGATCCGGCAGCGCGGCGATCGCGCTGTGCATGGCGGGAATGCGGGCCGAGGCGGCCGGCGACCATGCGGCGGCGCGGGAATGCTACGAGCAAGCCTGGACCGCCAGCGCCGACGCGCTCGACGCCTGCGCGGCGGCCCACTACCTGGCGCGCCAGGCCGCCGATCCGGCCGAGGCCCTGCGCTGGAACCAGCAGGCCCTGCGCAGCGCCGACGCCGCCGATGTCGAGCAAGTCGCTGCGTTCTATCCGTCGCTCCACCTCAATCTCGGCTGGTCGTGGGAGCAGCTGGGCGACCAGGCGGCGGCGCTCTCCTGCTACCGGCGCGCCGCCGCCAGCCTCGCCGCCCTGCCGCCCCAGTCCCGCGACCAGGGTCTCGAAGCCAGCCTGCGCGAGAAGCTGGCGCGCCTCGAAGCCGCGCCGGAGCGCTGAGCCTCGACCCAGCCCCGGCCGGCGTCAGCCGGCGAGGTCGCGCAGGAAGGCGGCGAAGGATGGGGCGCGCCGGCGGCAGCCGCCGCAATCGACGCCATTGAGCCAAGGATGGCTGTCGTGGCCGTCGATCAGGCTGCCGAAGCGGGGATGGCCGGCGTCGCAACAGAGCAGATAATCGTGCTTGTCCCCCCACCAGCCGACGGTGAGCCAGAGCCCGCTGTCCTCAGGCTCGGCGTCCTCGCCGGCGTAGAACAGATCGAACGCATCGGCGGTGTCGCGCGCCACCATCTCCGGCCGGGAGATGCCCATCCCCGGCCCGGCGTTGCGGAAAAACCCGCCGCCGACCGTCCGCATGAACAGGTCGTAGTCGGCGGGAATGCGCAGGCGGCGCGCGATCTCGCCGGCGCCGAAGCTGGCGGCGAACACGTCGCGCAGCTCGACCAGCGCCGCCTCCCACGCCGCCGCGTGCCCATCCGGCTCGCGCTCCGGGTCGGTCCGCTCGAAGCCGGCGAAGGCCCGCGCGGCGAGGCGGCGCAGCTCATCGGCATCGCTCATGGCGCATCCCCTTTCGATCATCACTCGGCGACGGCTTCGCGGATCGCATCATAGGCGTCGAAGCGGCACTCATCGCGCAGCGCCGGCGGCAGCAGCCCGTCCTCCAGGAGATAGTCAACAATGCCGCTCCTGCACAGCGGACACGGCCCGCGCTCGATCAAATCGATGAGCAAGGGCGCGGCGGCGGCGGTCGGATGCTCATCGAAGACATCGCGCAGCCCTAGCTCCAGATCGTGCAGCTCATCGATTGTCGAAGCGCGCGCCAGCGCATCAGCCAGGACGGGGATATCGCCGTCCTGGAAGTGGCCGGCGAACAGCCTGACCGCGCCGTCGACCTGCCGTCCGGCCTCCAGCAGATCAAAGCTGAGCCGGCGCAGGCCGGGATGCTGCTCCTCGATTTTGCGCAGCGCCCACAGCGTGCGGCCGGCCACGTCCGCGTCCTCGTCCCAGGCCAGGGGGAACAGCAGGGCGGGATCGAGCGGGAAGGGCTTGCGCATAAACATCGCCAAGCCCGCCATCACCGCCGGCTTATCGTAGGCGGCGACAAGATCGCGGGCGGCGGCGGCGAAATCATCCTGCTCCGCCCGGGCGCCCCAGCGCGTCAGGACAAACGAGTTCGGCGGCTCGGGGCCGGCCAGCAGCGCCTTCAGCTCGGCGTAGGGCAGGTCGATTTGGGCTTGCGAGCGGGCGTGGCGGCGCTCGCGTGCGGCCCGGTGGCGCGCGACGCCGTCGAGATAAGCGGCGAGCTGCGGGCTGGAGCGACGCGCCTCCGCCAGCGCATCAGCCAGCGCCGGTTGGGGCAGCCGCTCCTCAAGGCCGTCCAGCAGATAATCATCGCCGGGATCCTCGCCGGCGCCGAGGCGCTTGGCGGCGAACAGAAATCCGTCAAGCCCGTCAAGCTCCATCACCTGGTAGGCGCCGAGCGTGCTGTCAGCGGCCGCCGCCTCGGCGCAGCAGGCGTAGAGCAGGCGGCGGGATTCATCGTCGCCGCGCTGGGCGAGCAGCAGCGCCCAATCGCAGAGATGATCCAGATCCATCTCCTCGTCGAGATCGGCCAGGGCGGCGCGGACCTGCGGCTCGTACCAGGCGGCGTCGCCGATGTGGCGGATCAGGCCGTCGTAGTAGGCGGCGCGGCTTGGCTGGAAGGGG
>DASWWB010001320.1:0-2446 GCA_036406115.1 Herpetosiphonaceae bacterium | reverse complement strand
CGCGGAACGAATCCGCGCGGCGCGCCCGGCCGAGTGTTTCAATCTTCAACGGCAGCGCTTGGCCAGCGCCTCCTGATTATAGACGGTAATCCGGTAGTTGGGATCAACCCGGATGTATTTGCGCTGCTTGAAATCGACGATCGCCTGGTTCACCCGCTCCCGCGAGGCGCCGACCAGCCCGGCCAGATCGCTCTGGGTCAGCCGGATCGGAATCAGCACGCCGCCGCCGCTGGGCCGGCCGTACTGCTGGGCGAAGGCCAGGATCTGGCGGGCGACCCGGCCCGAGACATCGAGCGTGGCCAGGGCCTGGATATGCTCGTTGGCGATCCGCAGGCGCCGCGACATCGTGCGGACCAAGTTGGCGGTGATCGCCGGGATGGTCTGCAAGCACTCTTGGAAGGCCGAGCGGTCCATCCACAGCAGCGTCGACTCCTCCTGGGTCACCACGTTGGCAGAGCGGCCCGCGCTGTCCAGCAGGCTCATCTCGCCCACGATGTCGCCGGCGCCCAGGATGGCGATGATCACATCGGTGCCGTCTGTCTGCTCGACGTGGATCTTGACGCTGCCGCTGAGCAGAATGTAGACCACCTCGCCCGGCTGCTCGGCGGCGATCAGATTGGTCCCGGCGGCGAAGGTTTTCCGGTGCAGGCGGGCGCCGACCCAGGCCAGCTGCTCCGCTGACAGGCCCTGGAGCAGCGCGATTTCGCGCAGCGCCGGTGAGTCGGGTTCGATAGCCATGCGGGCACCTCTGGCTGGCGGGAGGGTCGGGGCGGGCGATGCGGGCAAAGTATAGGCCGTTTGAATCAGCGCGTCAATCATGGCGGGCCTCGCAGTGCGCTAGGGTTGGGCCGGGGCGGCAGCGGTCAGGGGTGCCGCCCCGGGCGTTAGGTGGCGGTTAGCCAGTCGGCAGCGTGGGCTCCTCGGCGACGGCGGGCGGCTCGTCGGCCGGCGCTTCGGCAGCCTGCGCCTCGTCCTCGCCGCCGAGCGTGATCGTCAGGCCCTCGTAGGCGGCGACAGTGTTGGGGAAGCGCGCCTTGGCCTCGGCCTCGATCGACTCGATCACCGCGTCCTCGTAGTTGGGCTCGTGGTGGAACAGCACCAGCTGCCCCGCGCCGGCCGCCGCCGCGACATCGCAGGCCATGGCGGCGGTCGAGTGCCCCCAGCCCTGGGTCGCGGCGAAGCCAGGCCGCAGGCCCAGGTAGTGGTCCTCGGTGTACTGAGCGTCGTGGATCAGCAGATCGGCGCCCTTGGCGAAGGTCACCAGCCGGCGATCGGTGCTGGCGTAGCCCTCGGTGTCAGTGGCGTAGACCATCGAGCGGCCCCGCCACTCGACGCGGTAGATCAGCACGTCGCCGGGATGGGCGTAGGAGTGCAGCGCCGTGATCCGCACCAGGTCCGGATCGGATTCGATCTCGTCGCGGAACTTGTTGCGCAGGGCGATCCCGCCCACCGCCTCGCCGATCAGCAGCACGTCGGTCTCGCGCATGGTGGCGATGGTCTTGGCCGACGCCAGCTCCTGGAGCGCCACCGGGAACACCGGCGGCAGCATGGAGCGCTGCAAGGTCTCCTCAAGATCGCGTTCGAAAATACCGGGTCCCAGAATGTTGAGCTTGGTCGGCCCCAGGTAGGCCGGGGTGAAAAACGGAAAGCCCTGGGTGTGGTCGTGATGCATATGGCTGAACAGCAGCGTCGCCTCGATCGGCCGGCGCTCCTCCGCCGAGCGCCGCAGCAGCGCGCGGCCGAGGCCGATGATGCCGGTGCCGGCGTCCAGGATGATCAGATAGCCGCCGGCGCGCACCTCGATGCAGGGAGTGTTGCCGCCGAAACGAACGGTCGATGTGCCGGGAACGGGGTGGCTGCCACGCACGCCCCAGAATGTGATGGTCAAATCGTGGACCATACGGGCCTCCTTGGGTTTACTTAGCTTTTGCAGTGTCAATGTGGGCCACACCTAGAGTATGCCAGAGGAGCGCGCAGGCCGCAGTGACGCAGGTCACACCGCGAAAGGGTAATCGATCACAAAAGGATGCATGCATTGCGGCTCGGTCCGCCTAAAGATAGCTTAAAACGCCTATTCTGCAAGTTCGCGCGGCGGCTAAAAGCAACAACCGCTCAGTTTCCTGAGCGGTTGTTTTTTGGCGGGCCCGAGGGGATTCGAACCCCCGATCTCCACTGTGACAGAGTGGCATGTTAGGCCGCTACACCACGAGCCCTTGTTTTTGTGTGCCGCGTTTCCGCAGCCCGAGTATATTACCATAGCTCCCTAGAAATTGCAAATCGACGGAACCCCGTGCGAGCTGATCAGCATATATCCCATCGCAAAGGCATAAATCCAACATCAGGCTTTGAGCCGGGACTATGGAATCGGCGCGGTTTCCGCCGCTTCTGTGGCGCTTGGAGATAGGAACACGGGGACTGGAGCCGCTGACTCCAGTCCCCGTGTTCC
>DASWWB010001319.1:0-4126 GCA_036406115.1 Herpetosiphonaceae bacterium | reverse complement strand
AAGGTCACAGCGTCACCCCCCTTCAGGCGGGTACAGCGAAGCGAGCGCTGCCACACAGCACGGTCTATGGAACCCCAATGAGAAAAACGATGGGAGTGGGTAGCCGTCGAGGTCTAAGGCGGGGTGGCGGTCCCGGCAGATGCGCCAGGCATCGTCCTCGGGCGCGGGAGCGGGCGTGTCGGCGGGGGGCGAATCAGGGTCGGTCGGCGCCTCGGGGGGCGGTACAGGCGGACGTGGGGGCAAGGTGCCGAAGCCGGCAAGCCAGAGGTGGCCAGTGCCGTCCGGGCTCCACTCCACAACATAACGATCATTCATGAGGGTAAGCCTCCTTTCAGGGTAGCCAGAGAACGAGCGGGCCGGCGTAGGACAGCCAGCCTCAACACGACGCGCAGCCCGTTTGGCTGGAGCCGCGCGTCGTGTGAGATTCGGTGGAAGAGGGGTGGGCAGCTAGCGGGGCTGCTTGCGGCGCCAGGCCCGCAGTTTGGCATCGCTGGTGGCGTCGGCCGCGTCAGCAGGGTACCGCTGCCCGAAGCGCCATGTGCGGCGCAGCACCCACGCGCCAGGGCCATCCTGTTCTCAGGCGGCACTCATTCGCCATGGCCGATTGGACGCCTATACTCCCCTGCGGGTCGCCGCAGGACGACGGTCGCAACCGTGGTTCGTCATCGGCGGGAACGGCCCATCACCTAGCACAAGGAGTTGTCATGGCCAAAAAGTTGTTGGTGTTCGGTGGGCTTGCCCTCGGCGCACTCGTCGCCTGCGGCGCACCATCGCCCACGGATGCGCGTGCCTTCTTGCTCGCCGCCGATCCCCCCTCCCGTGTCACCGTCAATGGCACGGCTGCCACGGGCCTCATGGTTATCGGTCAGCCCGTCAATCTCGCCTCCCAGCAGTGGCTCAGCGCGAATGGGGCTGGTCGGGTCGAACTCGCCATCTATGCAACGCCTGACGAGGCGCTGGCCGCCATGCGCACCTACCAAACAAGCGATCGCGGCGCGGTCCTCACGAACCGTACCGATCTCGGAATCGCCGCCACGATGGGCAACTTCCCCCACTATCCCAGCGCCGTCGCCTTCACCTTCGTCCGCTGTTCGGCGGTCGCAAACATTGTGGTCTCGGATGTGGCACATTCCGAGGTGCTCGCCTACGCCCAAGACCTTGACCGGCTGCTGCACACCACGCGGTGTGCCGACCAGGAGGGGGCATAACCCACGGAGCCCACCACCTACAGATCGGGGCAACCAGCACCGGCCCGCAGCTCAGCATCACTGGTGGCATTGGCCTGATCGGTGGAGCAGCGGGTCGTCTACCGTGGGTGGGAGCCGCGACGGGTGCGGGTCGTGGTCTACCGCACACCACCCTCTCCCAGTTCGGTGGCGTGGCCCTCCCGCAGCTGGCGCAGGGTGCAGGCAATCCCAGCGGCGGCACAGTAGTGGAGCCAGCGCTGATGGATGGCCGCAGCGTGGAGCGGGCCGCCGTCACGGTTCGGCACGGACCGGCTCGGCCGGGCAACCTGCGCGCCCAGTGGACGGGGAATGACGCGGGGCGCATCAGCGCTGCCGGCAACGGCGCGAAACAGCCGCCCGTGGTGAGCACCCGTGTGGGTGAGGTAGGCCCGGAGCTGCGTGATCAGTCGGGGATCGTCGAGCAGCACCGTCCGTGACCGCTTCCCTGTGCCAACCACCCGCAGCCGCTCCTGGCCATGGGTGAGGTCGATGTCCTCGATGGCGAGCCGCAGGACCTCACTGACCCGCAGGCCCAGCGCGAACATCAGCCCGAAGAGGAGCCGATCCTGGCGCTGGCTGTGCGGGATTATGGCGAGGATGACATCAATCTCGCGGTGCGGCCGAGAGCGCACGGCGGGCGCCGCCACCCGCGCCTGGGTGAGCACCGCCATGGGGTTGCTGGCGAGATGGCTGTGCTGGGTGGCCCACTGGCACAAGCTCGTCAGGGCTGCCTGGAGCCGGGCACGGCGGGTAGCTGAGAAATAGTGTTTGCTCCGCAGAAACGCCCGCAGCTGGGGGATGGTCAGCTCGGCGCTGGTCGCGGTGTCCTCCCCAAGAAAGCGGACCAGCAGGCCGAGGTCGCTGCCATAGGAGCGGCGGGTAGACAGCGACCGCTCCCGCGTCGCCAGGTCCGTCAGAAAGTCGAACACCAGCTGGCGGACCAGTGGTCCGGTTATGAGGGCCATGGATCACCTCCTAGGATGCTGCAATACTCCCGGTTGGACAAAACGCTCCCGCGCCAGCACACCAGCACCGGCGCCGCAGCGTGACATCCGCGGTGTGCGTGATGCCGATTGGCGCCTGGCGGTGCGGCGATGGGATCGTTCGTGATCCCAAGGTGCCACGCCCTGTCCACGAACTCCCGAAACTCATTAAGATATACACTGGCACGTCACCGCAGTTTCAGCTATGCTGAGGTGTCACCACCGGATCGCGCCCTGAGATGAAGTACCGGTTCGGCTGCCGCTGCCGGACCCTGGAGAAAGGATGTCCCTCATGCGTACTCACGCATCGTTCCGCCTGCGCCGGGGCTGGCTCTGCTGCCTGCTCGGGGTCTTAAGTGTGCTGGGCGGCCTGCGGCCAAGTGTGGCGGCGCCGCAGACCGCGCCGCCCATCACCGCCACCCGGCTCACCGCCCTCCCCAACGGTGGCATTGCTGAGGACCCGCTGGTTGTGGCCCATGGCCGGGTCTATTTCGGGGGGCCGAATGGCGCCACCGGCGCGCTGTGGGCCAGCGATGGCACCCCCGCTGGCACCGTGATGATTAAGTCGCTCCCGGGCTGGTGGCCCACGGCGTTTGAGGTCATGGGACCCGCTGTGTATTTTATTGCCACGACCGCGACGAACTCGTTGCAGTACGCCCTGTGGCGCACCGACGGCACGGCAGCCGGCACCGTCATGATCAAAACGATCTCCCCAGCGGGAACCTACGGGGCGGTGCCAACCGTGCTTGTTGAGGTACATGATCTACTCTGGTTCTACGCCCCACGCCAACCCGACCAGTCGAGCGCCTTATGGCGGAGCGACGGCACGCCGGAGGGGACATTTCCGGTGTTCGCCGATCCCGGCCCGAACTATCATGGCTACGGTACATCCCCGATCGTCGCGGCGCTTGGGGACGCCGTCTATTTTGCGGCAAATCACTCGACCTTTGGGATTGAGCTGTGGCGCACGGATGGCACACCGGCGGGCACGCGGCTGGTCACGGATCTCTGGCCCGGTCCTGATAGCTCGCAACCGGCTGCGCTCACCGTCCTCGGCAACCACCTCTACTTCCAAGCCCGCCATCCCGATACGGGCGCTGAACTGTGGCGGACGGACGGCACCGCCGCCGGTACCGTGCTCGCCAGCGATACCTGGCCGGGCAGTGCGAACGGGTGGTCGTATCCGTTTACCGTGTGGAATGGCGTCTTGTACTTCAGCGCCAACGCAGGTCCGACGGCGTATGGCCTGTGGCGGACCGATGGCACCAGCGCGGGGACCCGACCCGTCTTGGATCCGCCAGAGAACTTGGTGGCCGGCCTTCTCACGCCCTGGAACGGCCATCTGGCCATGCTCCGCTCCCCGGAGACCCCGACGGCGCCCAGTCTGTGGCAAACGGACGGCACCGCTAGGGGGACGCAGCAAGTGCTGCCCACGCAAGGCATCACGATGACGAACCTCACCGTCATTGATCGCCAGCTGCTAGTCACGGCGACCGATGCGGCGACGGGGTCAGAACTCTGGATGGGGCCGGGCACCACGGGAACGCTGGAGCGGCTGACGGATATCGCGCCGGGGGCGGCTGGGTCGGCGCCCATGCATATCACGGCCCTTGGCGATTCCATCCTCTTTACGGCGAAGGATGGGACGACCGGCCGGCAGCTCTGGCGGATTCCGCGCTCGGCGCTCCCCCCAAGCTATACCACCTATGTTCCGGTCCTGACGCGCCGGCGGTGACGGCCGAGCTACGGTTGGTCTCCAAGCGGACACGGTTGCGCCCGCTTGGAGACCAACCGCGCGATGTCGGTGTCGGGAGCGCTGCGCTCGCCGACCGACGGGCCGATCCCAATCAGGCCGACCAGTGTATGTCCGCACGCGCGGCACCCTGAGTACCACGATACTCATCTCCATGGGCGTAT
>DASWWB010001318.1:0-8922 GCA_036406115.1 Herpetosiphonaceae bacterium | reverse complement strand
CGTCGATCTCGTTGAAATAGGCGCTGACCTCCTTCAGCACCGCCTCCAGCAGCATGTCGCGGCTGGGCGTCGCCAGCTCGGTGTCGTCCTCCTGCGAGAGAATCTTGGTCAGCGCCTCGCGGACCTCGCGCGGGATGAGGGCGATCGCGAGCGTGTGGGCGTTGCGGGTGATCGTGCCGACGAACAGCAGCCCGTGCAGCCGCACGACGCCGATCGGCGAGGCGGGCGGATTCTGGGCCCAGAACCAGCCGTCGCCGCTGTCGTCGCCGAAGGTCTGGACCAGCGCGGCGTAGGGCACCCAGCCGTCGCGGTTGAGGACCGTTTTGAGCACGCGGCGGGCCACGGCGGGCAGCCGCTCGACGATATGGGTCAGGCTGAACGGATCAGCCAGCGTGCGGCCGATCTCGGTGATCTGGGGCGTTTTGCCGTGGGCCTTGATCGCCAGGGCGCGGGCGATGCCGGCCACCCAAGGCGCCGGCTGCTTCTTGAGCATCGGCACCAGGCTGGCGCGCAAGCTCAGCGGGCGCTGATCCTGCTCCAGCCGCCAGTGCCGCTCGGACAGCTCCTCCAGGGCCGCGACGTCCTCCAGCTCGGCGAAGCTCCCGGCCTGCGTACCTTGTCCATCGCTCATGAGGCGCGATCCTTTCAGCGTCCCGCTTGTTGATTGATGACCTCGACCGCCCGCAGTATCGCCGGATCGTTGGGGAGGGCGAACTGCGACCAATCCTCCTGGACGACGATGTCCGGCTGGACGCCGCTGCCCTCGAAGTCGGTGCCGTTCGGCAGCTTGAAGCCCTCCTGGGCGACCCAGAGCCGCGAATCGTCATCGAAATTATACTGAAAAATCGTCTCGGTGTTCCCGGCGCTGGGAACGCCGATCACCGTCGCGCCGGCGAACTGGAGCGAGCCGGCCAGCACCTCGGCGTACGAGGCGCTGCCCCCGTCGACCAAAATCACCAGCGGCAGGGCGTCGTAGTGCTCGAACTCGGCGCCGGGCTTGATGTCCAGCGGGTAGGCGTCGCCCTGGCTGTAGAAATCGCCGACATCGCCGCTGACGAACTGGCTGAGGATGCCCTCCAGCACATTGCGCCAGCCGCCGCCGTTGGCGCGCAGGTCCATCACCAGGCCGCGCAGCGGCGGGTCCTGCTGGCGCAGCTGGATGAGCTGGCTGATGACCTGGGTGTGCATGTCGTCGGCCCACAGGCTGGGCACCAGCAGGTAGCCAATCGCGGGATTGCCGGGCAGCCGCTTGCTGGACGGCACGATGTGCCCCAGCACCGGCCGGCGGACCAGAGTCAGCTCGCGCGGCTCGGCCTGGGGCGCGCGGACGGTGAGCCGCACCTCGCTGCCCTCGGGGCCGCGGATGCTGTCGGTGCCGGTGAACGGCTGGCCGTTGACCGCGATGATCCGGTCGCCGCGCTCGATGCCGGCCTCCAGGGCCGGGCTGTCGGCGAACACCAGCGTCACCAGCGCCGCGCCGGGCTCGTGGTTGGACAGGATGCCGATGCCGACGTAGGTGTCGGTGCCGCTGGAGAGCGCGTCCTCCTCGCGGGCCTCCTCGGGCGGGGCGAAGCGCGAGTGCTCGTCGGCCAGCTTCTCGACCATCGAGGCCAGCACCGTGTAGAAATCGTCGTCGCTCAGCGCCGCGTCGGCCTGCGGCTTGAAGATCTCGCGCATCTCATCCCAGTTGACGCCGTTGTAGTCGGGATAGAGGTAGTGCTCCTTGACGGTCTGCCAGACATCGTTGAAGACCTCCTCGCGCAGCTCGGCGGTCAGCGGGGGGCGCGGCGTGGCAGTCGGCTTGGGCGTGCTGGTGGACTCGGGCTCGTCAGTTGGGGCGGGCTCAGCGGTCGGCTCGTCAGTCGGCGCGGGCTCGTCAGTCGGCGCGGGCTCGTCGGTTGCGGTCGGCGGCGGGGTGGCGGTCGGGGCTGCGGCGGCGAGGCAGGGGCCGCCGGCCTGGCAGAGCGCGCCGCCCAGCGAGTCGCGGAAGAAGAATCCGGCTGCGAACGCGATGATCAGCGCCAGGACAAGCCCGAGAAGCGCTCGTTGTCTCATATTGCACCTGCGGGTCCCAGTTGAGAGAGGCCAGGGGCGGGGCGCCTGCCAGGCGGGCGCCCCCCAGAGGATTGTACCATCGTTTCCCGCTAGTTGGCGGCGAGCAGATGGGCGACGATCGCGGCGGCGCGCTCGATCTCGCTGATCTCGATGTGCTCGTCGGAGGAGTGGATCTGCTGGTAGCCCATGCTCAGGTTGGCGGTTTCGATGCCATGCTGGGCGATGATGCTGACATCGCTGCCGCCGCCGGTCACCACCAGCTCGGGGGTGAGGCCGACCGCCGCGACCGCCGCGATCGCCAGGCGCACGATCGCCGACTCGGGATCGAGCACGCTGGGGCCGTAGTGCTGCTCGTACTGGATCTCGGCGCTGGCGCCGTGGGCGGCGGCGGCGCTTTCGATCGCCTGGCGGATCTGCTCCCAGAGCGCCGCGAGCTTGGCCTGGTTGCGCGAGCGGATCTCGCCCTTGAAGCGGGCGCGCTCGGGGACGATGTTGTTGGCCGAGCCGCCCTCGATCGTGCCGATGTTCGAGGTGGTTTCCTCGTCGATCCTGCCGATCGGCATGGCGGCGATCGCGGCGGCGGCGACCTTGATCGCGCTGACGCCGGTCTCGGGGGCGACGCCGGCGTGGGCCGACTTGCCGTGGATCGTCACCGTGAAGGTGTCGTGGGCCGGCGAGCCGATGCAGATGTTGCCGACCGGGCCGTTCAGATCGAAGGCGATGCCCAGCTTGGAGCGCAGCTGCGCGTAGTCGAAGGCCCGCGCGCCCTTGAGGCCGACCTCCTCCTGGACCGTGAACAGGACCTCGGCGCCGCGGACGCCGTCGCCGCCCTCGCGCGCGGCCTCGATCCCCTCCAGGATGGCGGTGACGCCCGCCAGATCATCGGCGCCCAGCACCGTGTCGCCGGCGCTGTAGACCACGCCGTCGCGCACCACCGGCTCTTTGCCGACGGCGACCGCCACGCTGTCCATGTGGGCGGCGAACAGCAGCGGCTCGCCCCGGCCCTCCAGCCGCGCCAGCACGTTGCCGGCGGCGTCCTGGGAGCATGCCATGCCCAGCGCCTCGCAGCGCTGGATCAAATGGGCGGCCATCGCCGCCTCCTGGCCGGAGGGATTGTCGATCCGCACCAGCGCGCAAAATGTCTCAAGCAACCGATCGCGATTGACGGGCATGCCAACTCCTTCACAACTAGGCTAGGGATTGATCTCAAGGGCGGCCTGCATCACCTGGCCCGCCAGGCGGCCGCCGACGCTGGTCCCCTCGCCGCCGTGCTCCACCATCACCGCGACGGCGTACTTGGGGTCTTCGAGGGGGCCGATCTCAATAAACCAGGCATGGGGCGCGCCCTGGGGGTTTTCGGCGGTGCCGGATTTGCCGCCGATCGTGAAGCCGGGGACGCCGGCGGCGGCCGCGCCGGGCCAGCCGCGCTCGATCACCGCCCGCATGGACTGGAACATGCGCCCCGCCACCTGCGGCGACAGCGGCTCGCCGATCTCGCGCGGCTTGGCCTCGCTGAGCAGATTCTGCTGCGGGTCGCGGATCGACTGGACCAGATAGGGTTTCATCATCACGCCGCGATTGGCGATCGCCTGCGTGATCATCCCCATTTGGAGCGGCGTCACCTGGAGCTCACCCTGGCCGAAGGCCGTGTCGGCGACCAGCGCCGGCCGGTTCCAATCGCCGCTGGCGTACAGCGTGCTGACCTGGGTCGGCAGATCGGTGAAGTCGGCCTCGTCGGGGGCGCGGTCGGGAGGATAGACATGGAAGCGCTCGGCCTGCTTGAGCAGCAGCCCGCGGCCGTCGGCTTCCAGGCGCAGGCCGTATTGGGCGAAGGCGGTGTTGCAGGAGAAGGCGTAGACGGCGTCAAGGCCGTAGTCCGGGCCGTACTGGTTCCGGATGTACTCGGCCTCGTTCTTGACCGCGTTCACCACCGGCTGCGAGCCGTTCTCCGGGACGAACTCCTCCGGGCATTCGATGTCGTCGGGCTTGCCGATGCTGGCGTCGTTGAGCGCCGCGACGGCAGTGACGGTCTTGAAGGTCGAGCCGGGCGGGTAGAGGCCCTGGGTGGTGCGATTGATCAGCGGCCGGTTCTCGTCGCCCAGCAGCTGGGCGAAATAGGCGATCATCTTCTGGTTTTGGACGTTATCGTCAGCATCGGGGGACGTGTCG
This sequence comes from Herpetosiphonaceae bacterium, assembly GCA_036406115.1. Lineage (GTDB taxonomy): Bacteria > Chloroflexota > Chloroflexia > Chloroflexales > Herpetosiphonaceae > DASWWB01. The sequence goes on along the minus strand of DASWWB010001318.1, from coordinate 4,698 downwards.
CGGGTGAGTTCGCGCGGATCGAAGCCGGGGTTGCTGACGAGCGCGCGCACGGCGCCGGTCTTGGCGTCCAGCACCACCACCGAGCCGACCCGGCCTTCGAGGGCGTCGAAGGCCCGCTGCGGGAGCTGGGCGTTGAGCGTCAGCTGGAGATCGTTGCCCTGCGGGGGCCGGTTGAAGACGCCGTTCTTGGTGTTTTCCCAGCTGTTGCCCTTGGCGCCGCTGAGATAATCATCGTAGCTGCTCTCGATTCCGCTCAGGCCGTAGATCGTGCTGACGTAGCCCAGCACATGGCTGAAGGCGCGGATATCGTATTTGTCGGCGAGGGGATAGGTGCGGTGGGAGTAGCCGCCCTGGGTGACGACATTCTTGGCCAGCACCTCGCCCTGGGCGTCGTAGATCGTGCCGCGCTGGACCCGCATGCCCTTGAGCACCGGGCGCACGTTGCTGGTGACATTGCCAGCCTCGTCGCTGACGCTGTAGGATGCGATCGCCTCGGCCTTGACAACCTGGAGCCGCAGCAGCTGGACCGTCAGCATGGTGAAGCCGATCAGCATGACCATTGCCAGGTTCTGGGTGCCGCCGCGCACGCCGGGCACCGATTGGCGGCGGATGGGCCAGACGGCGAAACCGCCGAGCATCGTGGCGCCCCAGAGGCACTGGAGCCAGCGGCCCTCGGCGGTTGAGGGCAGCAGCATGCCGTAGATCAGCAGGCCGAGCGCGGCCAAGCCGGCCACCGTTTTCGCAAAGCGCAGCATAGCAAGTCTCCTATCGACCATCGGCCTGTATTATAGCGCGAATCGCCAGCCCCGCTCCCCGGCGGACCGGGTGGCGGGGCTGGCGATTGGCTGAAACGCTGCTGAGGCTAGACCAGCTCGGGCTCGGACTCCAGCTCGCTTTCGGGCTGATCGTTGTTGATCTCGCGGGCGGTGCGCAGCCGCAGCTCGCTCTCGTCGACATCGATCGTGATCCGATCGCCGTCGAGGAAGCGGCCCTGGAGCATGCCCTCGGCGAGCGCGTCCTCGACCAAGTTGGTGAGCACGCGGCGCAGCGGGCGGGCGCCGAAGGTCGGATCGTAGCCCTTGCGGGCGATCAGGTCGAGGGCCTCGTCGCTGGCCTCGAGCTCGATCTGGTGCTCGACCAGCTGGCGGCGGACCCGATCCAGCTCGTAGCGGGCGATCGTGCGGATCTCGCTGTCGGTGAGCGGGTGGAAGATGATCGTCGCGTCGATGCGGTTGAGGAACTCGGGCCGGAACAGCCGCTTCAGCTCGTCGTCCACCTTCTTGCGGGTGTCCTCAAGGTCGATCGCGTTGCGCGAGCCGCCGAAGCCGATGCGCGAGCCGCGGCGGATCTGCTCGGTGCCGACATTGGAGGTCATGATGATGATCGTGTTGCGGAAATCGACGCGCCGGCCCTTGCCGTCGGTCAGATTGCCGTCCTCCAGCACCTGGAGCAGCAGGTTGAAGGTGTCGGGATGGGCCTTTTCGATCTCATCGAACAGGACCACGCTGTAGGGCCGGCGGCGGACCGCGTCGGTCAGCTGGCCGCCCTCGCCGTAGCCGACGTAGCCCGGGGGCGAGCCCTTGAGCGTGGAGACCGTGTGCGGCTCCTGGAACTCCGACATATCGATCTTGATCAGGGCTTCCTCGGAGCCGAACATAAACTCGGCGAGGGCCTTGGCGAGCAGCGTCTTGCCGACGCCGGTCGGGCCGAGGAAGATGAACGAGCCGATCGGCCGCTTGGGATCCTTGAGCCCGGCGCGGGCGCGGCGGACGGCGCGGGCGATCGTGGCGATCGACTCCTCCTGGCCGACGACGCGCTCGTGGAGGTAGCCCTCCATGTTGATCAGGCGCTGGGTCTCCTCGCCGGCGAGCCTGGTGACCGGGATGCCGGTCCACATGCCGACGACCTCGGCGATATCCTCCTCGGTGACATACGGCTTGCCGCGGGCCTTGGCGCCGTGGGTCTGGCGCTCCTCGGCCTCCAGGTCGGCGACGCGCTGGAGCATGCGCTCCTCGCGGGCGCGCAGGTCCTGGACGACCTCGAACTGGCCCTCCTCGAGGGCGGCGTCCTTCTCCTTGCGGATGGCGTCGAGGCCGCGGAGGGCGTCGCGCAGGGCGGAGGGCGTGGCCGAGCGGTACATGCGGACGCGCGAGGCGGCCTCGTCGATCAGGTCGATCGCCTTGTCGGGCAGGAAGCGGTCGGGGACGTAGCGGGCGCTGAGCGTGGCGGCGGCGGTGAGCGCGTCGTCCTCGATCTGGAGCTGGTGGAAATCCTCGTAGCGGCTCTTGATGCCGCGCAGGATCTCGACCGTCTCCTCGACCGTCGGCTCGTCGATCATCACCGGCTGGAAGCGGCGCTCGAGGGCGGCGTCCTTTTCGATGTACTTGCGGAACTCATCGAGCGTGGTGGCGCCGATGCATTGCAGCTCGCCGCGCGAGAGCGCCGGCTTGAGGATATTGGCGGCGTCCAGCGTGCCCTCGGCCCCGCCGGCGCCGATGATCGTGTGGAACTCGTCGATAAAGAGGATGCAGCGGCTTTCTTTGATCTCATCGACGACCCGCTTGAGGCGCTCCTCGAACTGGCCGCGGTACTTGGTGCCGGCGACCAGCGCGCCCATGTCGAGGGTGACCAGCCGCTTGCCCTTGATCGAATCGGGCACGTCTTCGGCGACGATGCGCTGGGCCAGGCCCTCGGCGATGGCGGTCTTGCCGACGCCGGGCTCGCCGATCAGGGCCGGATTGTTCTTGGTGCGGCGGGAGAGAATCTGGATGACCCGCTCGATCTCATCCTTGCGGCCGACCACGGGATCGAGGCGGCCGGCCTCGGCCATCTCGGTCAGGTCGGTTGACAGGGCGTCGAGGTAGGGCGTCTTGCTTTGCTTGCTCTGCCGTTCAGAGGCGGGCGTCCCAGATGGCGTACTCATACCGCTGCTCACCCCCTGGCGCATCATCCGCATGACCTGGTTGCGCACCTGGTCCAGACTGACGGCCATAATCTCCAGGACGCCAGTCGCCACGCCCTCGGCATTGCGGACAAGCCCCAGCAAAATATGTTCGGTGCTGATGTAGGTATGGTTCAGCTTGCGCGCTTCGTCGATGGCGTACTCGAACACCTTCTTGGCGCGGGCGGTCAGATCGATCTCCGCCGACTGGCGCGGGCCTTCGCCGTGGCCGACGATGAACTCGACGGCGTTGCGAGCCTTGGTGATGGTAACCCCAAGCTCATTGAGCACCCGCGCGGCGACCCCCTCGCCTTCGAGGATCAGGCCGAGCAGCAGGTGCTCGGTGCCGATGTATGAATGATTGAATGCGCGCGCCTCCTCTTGGGCCAGGCTCATCACCTGTTTGGCGCGGCGACTCATTTTGTCATATGCTCCCATATGCGTGCTCCATGCAGGGGCGAAGCCACCTGATTGCAAGGCTTGCGCCTCGGGGACTGGATTGCGTGCGACGGGTCCTGCACGGTGCCGGCCCTCTCACGTCTGGCTTATGCTTCCTCCGCTGGTTCTGGGCTGGTGGTTGCCGAGCCAGCAAGAGCATCATCTGGACCATCGTTTGCGTCGCCGCCCTCGGCCGCCGAGTGGCGGAGACTCAGGCCGATGCGCTTGCGCGACGGGTCGATGCGAATGATCCGTGCTTGAATTGTATCACCTTCCGCGACGACATCCCTGGGATGCTGAATGCGGTCGTCGCTCATCTCCGAGATATGGACCAGGCCCTCGATGCCGTCTTCGATGCGGGCGAAGGCGCCGAACGCGGTCAGCTGGGTGATCACGCCCTCGACGGTCTGGCCGATCTGGTAGCGGTCGTTGATCGTGGACCATGGCTCGGGCTGGGTGCGCTTGATGCTCAGGGCGATGCGCTTTTTGTCTTCGTCGACGCTCAGCACGGCCACTTTGACCACATCGCCGACCTTGAGGATCTCGGCCGGGTGCTTGACCCGGCTCCACGACAGCTCCGAGAGATGGACCAGGCCGTCGGCGCCGCCGATATCGACGAAGGCGCCGAAGTCGCACAGGCTGGTGACCCGGCCCTCGCGGACCGCGCCCTCGCCCAGGTTCTCCAGCAGCTCGTCCTTGCGGGCCTCGCGGACCTCCTGGACGGCCTGGCGCTCGGAGAGGATCAGCCGGTTGCGGGGCCGGTTGATCTCGATCACTTTGAGCGGCAGGACCTGGCCGACCAGCCGGGCCATGTCGGATTGCTTCTGCATCTCCGGGCCGCGGCTGACGCTGGAGACCTGCGACGAGGGCACGAAACCGCGCACGCCGTCCAGATTCACCAGCAGGCCGCCTTTGTTGTAGTTCACCACTTGGGCGCGGATGACCTCGCCGCTCTCGTGGAAGGTTTGCAAGTTGCGCCAGCTCTTTTCCTGGCGGGCCTTGTCGATCGACAGGACGATCCTGCCCTCGGCATCCTCGGTTTGCACGCACGTGACGAGCAAGACGTCGCCCACGCGCAGCGCCGCGCGCTCCTCGGCAGCGAGACTGTTCATCTCCCTGCTGGGAACGACCCCTTCGGACTTGGAGCCGATGTCTACGAGCAATTCGTCGCGATCCACCCTCACGATCGTCCCGTCCACGGAGTCGCCATATTTTAAGTTGCGGTAGTCGTGGGCGGGGTCGTTGAGGTATTGCTCCATCAGACTCATATCATCATCGGGCTGCTCTGTGGTGGTTTCAGACGCGGGCAATCCAGAGGG
>DASWWB010001317.1:0-6917 GCA_036406115.1 Herpetosiphonaceae bacterium | reverse complement strand
CGGCTGTCGATCCTTGAGCTGATGGGTGCGATTGCAGAAACAGTCAACCCGATCCTCATCCGGCGTGCCCTGGCCGCCTACGACGCCGGCGAGACCATCGATTTCGGCCCCTTGCGGCTCAGCATCGCGGGCATCCAGGCCAAGGGCCGGGTCTTGTCGTGGGAGCGGGTCGCGGATATCGCCAATCCGCCGAACTCGACCATCATTCGCGTGCTGGAAACGGGCGGCAAGCGCCCTTGGCTGGCGATTCAGAGGGCGAACCTTGATTCCGCGCCTGTGTTTTATGAGCTGCTCAAACATGCGCATGGCGAGACCTTCAGCCTGGTCCGCGACCACGCTCCCGCCGATGAGCCGCCCGAGGCTGATCAGCCCTTTGTCCGCCGCACCTGGCGGGAGCGGCTTGACAAGGCCGGGCCGTGGCTCGCGCTCGCGCTGATGATTGTCGGGATGTTCGGCTATCGCTCCTACCGGAGTCATTACACCGCGCCCGGCCTCATCAAGCAGGCGGATGCGCTGTACCGCGACGGCCAGCCCGCCGAGGCCATGGCGGCGGTGGAGAAGGCCATCCAGCTTGATCCGAACTCTGTGACGGCCCATATCCAGCGCGGCAGCTACCGCCAGCAGCTCCGCCAATTCGATCTGGCCCTCGCCGACTACGACCGGGCGCTGGCGCTCGATCCTGCCAGCCCGGCCGCCCTGCTCGTGCGCGGCAAGCTCCACGGCGAGCTTGGCAACGATGCCGCAGCCCGCGCGGACCTGGAGCGCTACCTGGAGCTTGGCGATCGGTACGGGAAGCGGGCGGAGGTCGAGGAGCTGCTCGGCGAACTCGATCGCTGACAGCGCCGGGCAGTTGATTTGCCATAGCGGCGCTTTGGGCGGTTCGTGCCTGCGCAACGCTGAATGCGGCGGGGCCGCCCGCCGGACGAGCGCCCGGACGAGCGGTCCCGCCGCTTGAGCTGCGCGGATTTAGAGGACGTTCGCCGGCGCCGCGCCGGCCGGGAGCCCTTCCGGCGCCGCGACGACCGCCGCCTGGGCGGGGGCGCGCTCCTCCTCCTCGCGTACCAGCAGCACCGGGATGGCGCTGTGGCGCACCACGTGGATCGCCACGCTGCCGAGCCAGAGCCGGCGCAGGCCGGTGTAGCCGTGCGTGGCCATCACGATCAGTTCGGCGCCCGCCTCGGCGGCGGCGGCGACAATCTGCTCGCCGGGCTGGCCGTCGCGGACCAGCGCCCGCGCTGGGGTGCCGGCCGCCGCGTAGGGCTGGGCCTTGGCGTGGAGATAGGCTTCGGCGCGGGCGTAGCGCTGCGTGAGATGATCGTAGTCCCACTCGATGCCGGCGCCCGCTGCGAGCGCGACATCGGCCGGCGATGGCAGCGCGTGCATCAGCAGCAGCTCGCCGCCCGCCTTGCGCGCCAGCATGTGGGCCAGCAGCAGCGCATGCTCGGCTTGCACCGAGCCGTCCAGCGGGACCAGCACCGTCCGATAGGGCGCGCAGTCAGCCAATGGCTCGGGTGTCTGGCTGCGGGCCAGGAGCAGCGGCACCGGCGTGGCGTGGAGAATCTTCTCCGCGACGCTGCCGAACAGCAGGTGGCGCACCCCGCTCCTGCCGTGCGTGGCCATCGCCACCATCGCCACTGCCGGCTCCTCGCCGACATAGCCCAGCAGCGCCGTGGCCGGATCGCCCTCCAGCAGCAGCCGCGAGACCGTCACGCCCTGCGCCTGGACCTGGGCGGCGGTGTGTTCGAGATAGGCCCGCGCGGTGGCCTGGGCCTGCTCCCACAGCGGCTGCGGATCGATCGCCATGGCGTAGGGGCCGGCCAGCCCGAGATAGGCCGAGGGATGGGCGATGACCCGGGCCAGGCGGATGCTCCAGCCGGCGGCCCGCGCCACGCGCACGGCATGCGGCAGCGCCGCCTCAGCTTCGATCGATCCATCCAGCGGGACAAGTAATATGCGTTCCATAACCGGTCTCCTTGGCGTCGAGAAATCCTGCTGTCAGGATACCGCGCGGCGGAGGGCTGGCGTATTGCGGTCCGGCTACCGGCAGTGGCCGTTGCGCCACCGGGCTGCCGGACCGCGCCGGTCAGTGGCTCGCGAAGACGCTTGTCGCGCCGTCGGCGGCGATAGCGAGCGTGTCGAAAGCGTCGCGCTGGCCGCCCGGCATCTCCATGCCCGGCGATCCGAGCGGCATGCCCGACACGGCTAGGCCGGTGATCGCCGGTCGCTCGGCCAGCAGCCATTCGATATCCTCGGCCGGCACGTGGCCCTCCAGGACATAGCCGCCCAGCAGGGCCGTGTGGCACGATTGGGCGTTCAGCGGGATGCCGTGCTGGGTTTTGAGCGGCGCCATCTCCTCGGTGTCGCGGATTTCCACCGCGAAGCCGTGGCGGCGGACGTAGGCCACCCACTCATGGCAGCAGCCGCACGTCGGCGATTTGTAGACAATCATCATGCCCGGCGATCCCGCTGGCGCTGCCGGCTTGGCGTGTGTCGCCGCGTCGCCGCATCCGGCGAGAACGCCGAGCAGCAGGCTTCCAATCATTAATCGGCGCATTGTGGTTCCTTTCCAAGCGCAGCGGCGGCGCGTTTCTCGCGCCCGGCGCATGCTGCGGTCGGTCCATGATAGCGGGAAGCGGCGACGGCCTCTATGGGCTCGTGACCCGATCCGCCGCCAAGCCGGCCCCGGAGTGTGTCGCTGCGCGGGTGGGGAGATTGGCTCGCTGGCGGCTGCTGGGCTCCGGCGTATCCTCCTGGCGCAGGAGCCGCCTGGCGCCCTGCTTCAGGCGAGCTGGATGGTGCGCTCCCCGCCGCCCCTGCCCACCGTCAGGGTGATCGGGCCGTGGCCGAGCGCCTCGTGCGGCGTGGGAAACCAGCGCCGGCCGCGCCGGACCACAATGCAGAGGCCGTGGTCGTCGCCCAGCGCCGTGAATGTCTCGCTCCCCGCCCCGTCAAAGATCGGCAGATCCAGCGCGGCTTGCAAGCGGGCCGCCTGCTGCTGCACATCGTCGGCGACCAAGCCAATCTCGCTGATGCCCCGCACCGAGGCTGCGGCGAAGGGCGCGCCGCTCGGGTCGGCCAGCCGCCGCCGGGCGATAAACTCCACGATGTTTCCCGCAGGATCGTAGCAATAGACCGACTCGGCGTCCCAATCCGGAAAGACAAACCTGCTGGCGCCATCTTCGGCGGCGAGGAGGGGCGCGCGGGCCGCCAGCCAGCGTTGGGCATCGTCAAGCTGGTTGGCCGGGATCGCGAAGGCCAGATGATACCGGCCGGCGGCGGCGTCCGGCGCTTCGGTGAAGGTCAGCAGCGCCGCGCCGGTCTGCACGGTGATGGCGGCGGGCGTCGCCGCGACAGCCGCAAACCCCAGGCTGTCGCGATAGAACTGCTGCTGCGCCGCAAGGTCCGGCGCGGCGAGCTGAAGGTGGCGGATGTGCATGGCGGTCTCGCTTTCTTGGTCGCAGGTTGGCGAGGATGTCACAGACAAGGCCTGTTGATCCTCGCGCAGCATACGGCGCGGCCGGCGGCGGGGCTTGGGGCGCGGAGCGGAGCCGGCGCCTGTCCGTTGGGGCAGCCATGCCGCCATTGCCGAATGGTCAGGGATCGACGCCGTGAAGGAAGGTCAGCACGGTTCCTGCGAACCAGGCTACGGGCAGGCCTAGTGCGTAGGTGGCCTGCCAGGCCCAGGCCGCGCTGTCAGGATCATCCGCGCGCCACCAGCTGGCGTACCCCAGCAGCAGGCCGATCACGAACACCCCGCCCAGGGCCAGCAGCGAGGGAGCGAAAAAGACGGGGACGGCGGCAGCGCTCCAGCCCAGGCAGGCGGTCAGCAGCCAGGGGCCGGCGCGGCGGAGAGTGCCAAAGGCCAGGAGATAGTGGCAGGCGCCCACCAGGAGCCCCGCGACGGCGCCGAGCAGCAGGCATCCCGGGAGAAGCCAGCCGCGCGCCAGCGGCGCAATGGAACCCCCGGCGAGGCGGACGGCGCTGGTGAGGATAAGGCGCAGGCTGCCGCCGCCCACGCCGGCGATCACAAGGAGCGCGACGTAGTGGAGCCCGCAGCCGCGCAGTCGCAGGCGTGGCGGATCCTGCTCGAAGGGATCGGACGGGTCGGCATGGGGTGGTGTGCGGTACATCTTAACCTCCTGTGGTATGGGAGGCCAACGCGCCGCGCCGGCGGATGGTTCCGGTGCCGCCCGTGCCGATCCGCCGGCGCGGCGCCGGGTTGCTGATTGAACTTCGCGGGGCGGGCGCGAATCGAAAAAAGGCGGGCGCAAGGTGATTGGAACCCTGCGCCCGCGTCAGCTGCGGATGGTTTTGTCGCCTCGGCCCGCGCCCTAGCGGCCGGAGCGGGGGCCTGGCGCCTTCACATACCGGTCCCAGACGGCGACGTTGTTCGCCGGGGTGGTGCCCGCCTGATCGAAGGTGCCACCGACGTAGAGCCGCGAGCCGTTGGCCGTGAGCGCCAGGCCCCACACGCCGCCGTCCAGCCCGTCGCCGAGCGGCTGCCAGCTGCCGCTCTCCCATTTGGCGATCCGATTCGCCGATCCGCCAGCTTTCGTGAACCAGCCGCCGGCGAAGACGACGCCCGCCGGGTCGATCACGATTTTCTCGACCTGGGCGTTGGTGCCGGCGCCGAGCGGCTCCCAGGTCGCTGTCGCGGCCTGCCAGCGCGCGATATTTGCGGCGGCCACGCCGTTCACCGCCTCGAATGCGCCGCCGACGTAGAGGTCGCCGTTGGGCGCTGCGGCGAGGGTCGAAACCCCGCGGAACGTCGTGCCGTCGCTCGTCACGGCGCCGACCGGCTGCCAGGCGGCGCCGTCCCAGCGCACAACGTGGGTCGGCGTGCTGGCGCCGTTGAGATAGAATGTCCCGCCGGCGTAGAGCGTGCCGTCCGGCGCCAGCGCCAGCGCCGCCACGCCGTCCGGCAGCCCCGCGCCAAGCGCCGCCCAGATTCCCGTCGTCGGATTCCAGCGAGCGACGTTGCTGGCCGGGATGCCGTTGCCGACGCTGGCGAAGCTGCCGCCGACATAGATGTTGTTCCCCGCCGGATCGACCGCGATGGCCGCGACGGTATCGCGCTTATCGCCGAGGCCGCCGGCCAGCCCCTGCCAGGCCGTGCCATCCCAGACGGCGATGCCGTTGGTGGCCACTCCCGCGGCGTCGCTGCCGGCCCGGTCGAAGATGCCGCCGACATAGATTGTGCCGCCGGGGGCGGCGGCCAGCGCCCAGACCGCCTCGTACTCGAACTTCAGGCTGTAGACGCCCTCATCGAGCGCATGCCACTTTTCGGTGACGGGATTCCAGCGCGCCACCCGCTCGGCGGCGATGCCGGTCGTCTCATCGCCGCCCGCGTAATCGAACAAGCCGCCGGCGTAGACCAGGCCAGCTTGGTCGACGGCGAGCGCGTACACCCCTTGATCGGCGCCGCCGCCGAGCGGAAACCACGGGTCGACCGTGCGCAGGACGCCGCGCGGCGAGCTGGCGCCCGCCGGCGCGCCACCCGCGAAGACTCCCATCAGCACGACCACGCAGGCCGCCAGCAGCCAGCGCGAACGACCAAGACCCCGCTGTGTCATACGAGATTCCTTTCCATACAAGCTGATTCCCTCGCTCGGACGACCAAGCGGCTTCATCAGTTGCAGCATGGTTGGGCAGGTTGTGGACGCGCCGCGCGGCGTGCGGCTACAACTCCGCAGGCGCTCGACAAAGCCAAAGCCGCGATTTATCATGCCGAGGATTGACGTGCTTCGGCTGATGCCGGGGGCATCCCGCGCCGCCAGGCACCGGGGGAGAGCTTTGATGGATGCAGACGCAGATCTCGTCGGACTCGTGACCAGCCGCATGACGGCGTGGGCCGCTCAGCAAGCCGGCCGCGTCGCGGATGCGGACGCGCTCCGGCGGCTCAATGCGCGGCTTGGCGGCATGATTCCCGGCTGGTATGCGCTGCTGATCAGCGAGCTGCCGCTGGGCGGGCTCCGGCTGGAGGTGCCGCAGCCTGATGGGGCGCCCGTGGCCTTCGAGTGGGCGACGGTGTCGGTTATGGACTTCGAGCTGCTTCAGGCCTATCCGGGGCTGGCGATCTGGCCGCATGGCTACGTCGTGATCGGCACCGATCCGACCGGCGGCGGCGATCCCTTCGTCGTGCATGGGCCGAGCGGGCCGGCCAGTCCCGTCTACCAGGTTCCGCACGACGGGATCGACGAGGAGGCGCCCGACCCGGCGCAGTTTTGGCTCATCGCGCCCAGCTTTCTCGCTTTCGTCGCGACAGCGGAGCCCGCCTAGGCGATCGTCGGCGGCATGCGCGCTTTATTTCCAAGGATCGGCTCTATGCGCTTGGCTGCTCCCCGCTGGTGGCGGCACCTTCATCCGCCCCTGATCGTGGTCTATCACGGCCCCGCGTGCAGCGGCAAAACCGCCTCTCTCCAAACCCTGGCCGCCCGCATGTCCTTCGTCGAGCCGCCCGGGATTATGAGCGCGGCAACCCCGGCCGCGCGGCAGCTGTCGCTCACATTTGGGGTGCCGCAGATCCAGCGGCGGGTGACTGTGAAGATGATCGCGGGAGCTGCCATGAATGAGGAGTGCCGCGCCGAGCTGCTGGCCGAGGCGGACGGAGTGATTGTGGTCGCCGATAGCCAGCAGGTCAAGCTGGGCGAAAACGCCCGCTCCATGAAGCTTCTGGGCCAGGTTTTCAAGGCGCGGCAGATTCGCCTGCGCACGGCGCCGTTGGTCCTTCAGTACAACAAGCGCGATGTCCCCGGCCGGCTTGAGCTGGATGAGCTTAACCGCGCTTTGAATCCTGGCGGCTGGCCGTGGGGGGCGAGCGTTGCTGCGCGAGGGGTTGGCGTCACCGAGGCGTTCGACCTGCTTATCGAGCGTTTGATCGCGCTGCGCGGGCGCTGGCCGTGACGTTTTAACCAAAC
>DASWWB010001316.1:0-3174 GCA_036406115.1 Herpetosiphonaceae bacterium | reverse complement strand
CGGCCCCAGCCGCTGAAACCGTGAACCAATACGATGGGATAGGTGTTCTGGCGCGTCGTCTGCGCCTGCGTCCCCCGGGTCGGCACGAACAGCGAACACAGCAGCAGCAAGACCATCAGTCCCAAGCGTCGGCGCATCGGTTCCTCCTTGAACAAGTTTAAGAATGATTAAGACATGGCGACGATAACACGCCGAATCAGCAGAGTCAAGGGGGATTTTTTACGAATTTTAAACTGGTCTGTCCGGTTGATGGAATCCTGCTACACCAATCGCCCCCGGCCGGCCCCGCGCGAGGCGGAGCTGACCGGGGGCGATCGGCGCGAATAGGCGCCGGCTACTGGGGCAGGGCCGCGAGCTGATTGGCGAGCGTGCGGTACCAGCCGCGCACGTCGTAGAGGCTCAGGCCGATGATATCGATGTGATCATAGGAGGCGAGCACGCCCATGTCGTTCCAGGCGCCCCGCAGCGGCGCGCTGCCGAGCCTGACGATCCGGTCGGTCGAGCCGACTTTGGGGCCGTTCATCGAGATCGTGTTGACGACGCCGTCGTTCTGCCACCAAGCGCTGGTGATTGGCACCAGGCCGGCTTGGGTGCGGGTGTAGGAGCCGAGGAACAGCGACGTGCCGCTGAACAGCGGATTCATGGTGATTTCCGGGTAGTGGTGGCCGCTCAGCCAGCCCTCGTAGGTTTTTTCCATCGACCAGGAGAAATAATAAATCTCGGGCTGGGCCTTGACCCAGCTGTTCAGCTCCTTGGCGCCGTCCGGCGACAGATCCCAGGCGCTGATGTCCTTGGTGCGGGTCCAGAGGCCGCTGTTCCAGACGCGGTTGGCGTAGCTGTCGAACGATTCGCCGGCGTTGCGCTTGAGGCCCCACTGGTCGAGCTTGAAGTCGTAGAGGTTGGCGTTGCCGGCGCCAGCGGTCGCGGCGACGAAGGCGACCATCTGCTGGAGGAATGGCAGCAGCGTGTTGATGGCGATCGCCAGCGCGCTGCCGTCGTGCGGCGTCGCCAGGGTGGTGACGCTGTGGATCCAGTTTTTACGGGTGGCGTTGAACAGCGGCGAGAGCTGGGCGGCTGGCGTGGCGGCGCGCTCGGCGGCGTCGCCCTCCGCCAGCAGCTGGGCCAGCACGCGGACCGTCTGGCCGCCCTGGCTGTGGCCGACGAGATGGATTTTGCGCGGCTGGCCAGCCGGATCAAGACTGCCCCACTCGCGGTAGAAGCCGGGGAACGCGCGGCCGAAGCGGGCGTGGCCGTGCTTGGCCGAGTGGGCCGCGCCGTAGTCAACCGTGCCGCCGGCGATCTGGGCGTACAGCTCCGCCGCCCGGTCCCAGTTGCTGGAGAAGGGCCCGACGGCGGCAGTGTGGACCTGATGGCCCTGGGCTTTCAAATCTTCCTGCAGGTCGGTGAAGCCGCCCCAGTACTTGAAGCCCGCCACCTCGTCGCGGCCCCAGCCGCTCAGCCCATGGACCAGCACGATCGGATTGCTGTTTTGCCGCGCCGCCGGCGCCGCTTGAGCGCGCGCCCCCGGCAGCAGCATCGAACAGACCATCAGGCAAACCAGCGCAAGCCCCATTCGTCGGCGCACGGTGTTCCTCCTTGAACAGGTTTAAGATTGGTTAATCCTGCTCCGAGACTATCACGCCGGCTGCGCCCATGTCAAGCAATTTTTTTACGAATTTTAAACTGGTCTGGCAGGTTCTCTCGTGGCGACCCAGCCATCGCGCCCGCCGGCCACGCGCTCTAGCTGCCCGCGCCCGGACGCTAGAATGCTGCGGGTCTGGTGGCGGTTCGTCCTGCTCGCTTACGGCTTCCAGGTGACGCCGAGCACCAGTCGCGCCCGGCCGGCGGCCTTGAGCGTAATCTCGAAGCTGCCAAAGCTGGTTGCCTGCTCCGGGCGCTCGCCCAGGCCAGCCAGCGCCGCGCCGACCCAGGATTCGGCGTCCTGCCAGCCAGGAAGGAGCGCCGCCAGGAAATCCCGCAGATCGGCGGCCGCGAGCGCTGAGTCCGGCGCGAGCAGCAGCGCGGCTTTGAAAATCACATCTTCGGGACCGATCAGCTCGGCGCGCGCCCGCTGATCGGCGGTGGCGAGGATGGTCCGCGGCCGCTCCAACGCCCGCGTGTCGCTGACGGGCTGGTAGCCTGCCCGCTCCAGCGCCGGCAGCACGATCGGGCGCAGGGGCAATTCTTTGTGCTGGGCCGTCCAGCTGAAATCAGTCATCGCGTGTTCTCCTTTGGGGTTGATGGGCGAATCTTCGCTTGATCGACGAGCGTGATGGAGCGAGGCGCCACGAAAGCGCGGGCGGACTCATGCGGTTATCGGCGAGCTGTGCTCCGGCATGCGCGTGGCGGGGCCGCCCGGCATCATAGGGGAGGATCGCCGATCAATCAAGGCTTAGGCGCGCGGCCTTAGGGGATGGTTTGGAGGCTGAGGGTGTCGAAGGAGGCCTCGCCGGCGCCCTCGCTGACGACGACCATGCCGTAGCGCCCGCCCGGGGCGGACGGGAGCGCGACCTCGCCCAGCAATTGCTGATTGAAGTAGACGCGGGCTTGGGCGCCGCGCAGCGCCACCGCGAGCCGGCCGGCGCCGGCGCCCTGGCCGCTCAGGTGGACGATGACCTCGCCGCCCCGGCGCTGCTCCAGCCGGTAGCCGCCGTCGGCGCCGGCTACGAGGCGATAGTGGTCGCGGCTGCCGCGCCAGCCGAAGATCAGCCCTGCTTGGCCGGCGCGCGGCTCGAAGTCGATCGCCAGCGCCAGATCGCCGGCGGGCGCGTCCTGCTTGCTGTAGCTCCACAGGATGCCGACGCCGGGATCCATGCGCATCTGGTAGCGGCCGTCGGTGTAGCCGAGCGACCAGCCGCGATCGCGCGCCACCGCCCAGCGCGGGCTGTCGAAGCCGTCGCTGTCCAGCGCGCCGCCTGCCAGATCGGCGGGCGGCGCCGGGGCGGCGCTGACGATCGGCAAGATGATCCGCAGCCGCTGCTTGCCGACGCCGGTGAGGGTGATGTCGGCAGTGGCCTGCTGGGGCGCGGCCCGCTGCTGCGAGCTGGCGGAGCGCCAAGCGCCGGCGCCGAGCAGCGCGACCAGGGCCGCTCCCGCCGCCAGGGCAATCCGAGGCCGGCGCGCGCGCATCCTGCTGCCAGCGCCGCCGGCGAAGCGCAGGCGCTCCTCGTCGCC
>DASWWB010001315.1:0-7822 GCA_036406115.1 Herpetosiphonaceae bacterium | reverse complement strand
GCGAGCGCGGCCCGCGCGCCGAGCGCAAGCCGTGGGTCAACCCGTGGAACCTGGCCAACATGCTCAGCACCTTTCGCATCCTGGCGACGGTGCCGCTGGTGCTGCTGATCATCTGGGACACGGCGCCGGGCTACCTGGCGGCGTTCTGGCTGTTCATCGCGGTGGCGGTGACCGACACGATCGACGGCCGGCTGGCGCGCAAATACGGCTGGGTCAGCAACATCGGCATCTTCCTCGACCTGACTGCCGACAAGATCTACACCGCCGGCATCCTGGTGGCGATGGTCTCGGTCAGCCTGCTCGACCCGTGGGCGGCGATCATCATCCTGGTCCGCGAGTTCGTGGTGACCGGCCTGCGCTCGTTCGCCGCCGCCGAGGGCCATGTGATCCCCGCCGGGCGCTGGGGCAAGCTCAAGATGCTGGTCACCATCGTCTCGCTCGCCTGGATCCTGGCCCGGGCCAACCTGGACCGGGGCGGCCTGCTGACAGCGGTGGATTTCGGCGGCGCCCTGAGCTGGCTGGCCAGCCTGTCGTCGTCCGTGCTGTGGCTGGCGGTGGCGCTGACCCTGATGTCGGGCTTCGAGTACCTGTGGGGCGCCCGGACGGTGTTCCGCCAGCCCCCGCGCCAGCCCAACGCCTGAAGCGAAGGAGCATCACGTCGTGACCTATGTTCTGATTGCGCTGATCAGCTACCTGGTGGGCTCGGTGCCTTTCGGGCTGATCATCGGCCGGCTGGCCAGCGGGGTCGATGTGCGGGAGTACGGCTCCAAGCGCACCGGCGCGACCAACGTGTTGCGGACCCTGGGGCCGGTCTACGGCTTTTCGGTTTTTCTGCTTGATTTGTTCAAAGGCGTGGCGACCGTCCTGGTGGCGCGCTGGCTGGCCGGCGGCGACGCCTGGGCCTGGGCGCTGGCGGCGATCATGGCGGTCGTGGGCCACATCTACCCGCTGTTCGCCGGCTTCAAGGGCGGGCGCGGCGTGGCGACGGCGCTCGGCGGCGTGCTGGGCATGTTCCCGCTGGCCTTCGGCGCGGCCTTCGTCGTCTGGTGGCTGGCGGTCGGCCTGACCCGCTATGTCTCGCTGGGCTCGATCCTCTCAGGCATCGCCACCGCCGTCACCGCCGGGATCTTCTTCGCCCGCGGCGAGAGCCACCTGGCCATCCTCACCTACTGCGTGGTGATCGCCGTGGTGATCATCGTCTCCCACACCGACAACATCGCCCGCCTCCGCGCCGGCACCGAGAGCAAGCTGGGGCAGAAGGTGAAGGTAGGGGAGTAGCTGTCAGCTATCAGGTATCAGCTGTCAGGGCCAGATCCGGGGCCGCGCCGCGTTCAACGACAGCCCAATTGCCCCTTGAGGCCGGGCCTGATAGCTGATACCTGATAGCTAAATTGAATAATCTGTCAATCTCCGGTATAATTTCCCTGCGAGATATTGTATGCGTTTGGTGGTATGAACGACGATCGAGCGGCGCGCTTGCAGGCAATCGCAACGGAGGTTGCCACATGTACCGCCTGTCCCTTGCACCGCGGCAGGACCAAAGCCGTCCCGGGCGAGGGGCCGGCCGACGCCGCCATCATGTTCATCGGCGAGGGGCCGGGTCAGCGCGAAGATGAGCTGGGCCGGCCTTTTGTCGGCCGCTCCGGCGATCTGCTGGAGCGCTGGCTGGCAGAGATCGGCCTCGACCGCTCCCAAGTGTTTATCGGGAATCTGGTCCGCTGCCGCCCGCCCGGCAATCGGGACCCGGAGCCGGCCGAGATCGCGGCCTGCGCCCACTTCCTGGAGCGCCAGCTGGAGATCATCCAGCCCAAGCTGGTGGCGACGCTCGGCCGCCACTCCATGAATAAATTCTTTCCTGGCGGCAAGATCACGAAGATTCACGGCATCCGCGGCGTCAAGCGCGAGGGCGCGCGAGTTTTCCTGCCGCTCTACCACCCGGCCTACGTGCTGCGCAACGACCAGGCGGCGCCCGACGCGATCGCCGACATCCGGCTGATCCCGCGCCTGCTGGCCCGATTGGAGCAGCGCCTGGCTGAGGAGCAGGCGGGTGGCGAGCAAGCGCCGGTGGACGGCGCCCCGGCGGCGCCCGAGGAGCCGGGGCCGGAGCAGATGTCGCTGTTTGGCGGATAACAATCTATGACCTATCGACTGAGCGCCGCAGGGCGCTGGAAATTGGCCGCCCTGCTGACCGCCACCGTCCTTTGCTGGCTGCTGGGCCTGGTTCTCTACCGCCAGGCCTGGGCGCCGCCGCCTGCGGAAGGCGTCGCGCGCCCGCCGCTCCAGGGCCAGGTCGTGCCTGGCTATCTGTTTGGCGCCCTGCTGCTGGCGGCGCCGCTGCTGGCCTGGGATGTGCTCGCCGAGCTGACCGCCCGCTACGCCGTGCTGCCCGAGGGGCTGCGCTTCCGCTCGCTGCTGCTGGACGTGACCTATCCCTGGGAGCGGCTCCAGTCGCTCAAGCCCGCCGGCCAGCCCGGCCGCCTCGACGCGGTGGCCGCGCCCGGCCCGCTCGCCCTCGCCGGGCGCCTGCTGCATCCGCAAACTTACGGCCGCCACCGGGTGCCGATCTATCCCGACGTGGCCGGCCGCGACGAATTGGTGGCGGCGATTCGCCGCCAGATAGAAGACACTGGTGTCCGAGAGCAAAACACAGTTTCCGAGGTTTAGCCCCCGCGCTCGCGGGAAATTAGAAAGGAGCTGAAGCGCGATGGGCGGTCGCTTGGGTGCGACTGCTCGCTTCACACAACACTATGGCCAAAAACAAATTACGGGTCCTGCCCCTGGGCGGCGCGGCGGAAGTCGGCCGCAATATGTGGGTGTTCGAGTACGAGAACGATATCATCATCTGCGACATGGGCGTGATGTTCCCCGAAAGCGAGATGATGGGCGTCGATCTGGTGCTGCCGGACATCACCTATCTGCGCAACCAGACCTCCAAGATCCGCGGCGTGTTCCTGACCCACGGCCACGAGGATCATATCGGCGCCGTGCCCTGGCTGATCGCCGAGCTGGGCTTTCCGACGATCTACGCCACCCCCCTCACCCACGGCCTGCTTGGCAACAAGCTCAAAGAGCACAAGCTCGTCGGCAAAGTCGACACTGTGACGATCGCGCCGGGCGACAAGCTCACCGCCGGCGTCTTCACCATCGAGCCCTTCCACATCGCCCACTCCATCCCCGACGCCGTCGGCTTCGGCATCACCTCGCCCGCCGGCCTGGCGCTCTACATCACCGACTGGAAGCTCGACCACACGCCGGTCGACGGCTGGCCGACCGAGATCGACCGCCTGACGGACTTCGGCCGCCGCAAGCCGATCGTGCTGGTCACCGACTGCGTGCGCGTCGAGTCCAAGGGCTACACGCCCTCCGAGCGCGTCGTCAGCGAGTCGTTCGACCAGGTCTTCGCCACCGCCCCCGGCCGCGTCATCACTGCCACCTTCGCCTCCAATATCTCCCGCGTCCAGATGGTGATCGACGCCGCGGTGGACTACGGCCGCAAGGTCGTGCCGATCGGCCGCTCGATGGAAAACAATGTGGCGATCGCTCGCGAGCTGGGCTACCTGAACATCCCGGACGGCGTCCTGATCAAGCCGGGCGAGATGAAGGGCCTGCCCGACGACCAAATCGCGATTGTCTGCACCGGCAGCCAGGGCGAGCCGATGGCGGCGCTCTCGCGCATGGCCAACCGCGACCACCGCTCGATCTCCATCCAGCAGGGCGACACGGTCGTGATCTCGGCCTCGCCCATCCCGGGCAACGAGGTCTCGGTCTACAAGGTGATCGACAATCTGTTCCGCCTGGGCGCCAACGTGATCTACGGCAGCGATATGAACGTCCACGTCTCCGGCCACGCCGCCCAGGAGGAGCTGAAGCTGCTGCTCAACTTGGTCCAGCCGTCGTACGTGATCCCCTTCCACGGCGATTATCGCCACATCATGCGCTACCGCCACCTGGCGGTCGGCATGGGCTTCAAGGGCGAAAATGTCTTCCTCGCCGAGCCGGGCACGATCATGGAGTTCAGCCAGGGCTACGGCAAGATCGAGGGCAAGGCGCCGGTCGGCCATGTCTTCGTCGACGGCGTGACGGTCGGCGATATCGGCAGCGTGGTGGTCCGCGACCGCCAGATGCTGGCCAAGGATGGCATCCTGATGGTCGTGATCAGCGTCGATCAGCAGACCGGCGAGCTGGTGGCCGGCCCGGATATCGTCAGCCGCGGCTTTGTTTCGATGCGCGACTCGACTGACTTGATCGACGCGACCAAAGAGGCCGTGCGCAAGGCCTTCAGCAACGGCTACGTCGCGCCGCCGCGCCAGCTGAGCGACGGCGAGGAGTCCGCCGAGGGCAACGCGCCGGCCGTCACGTCGCCCTCCGCCCGCAAGATCAAGGACGCGGTCGGCCGCTTCCTGTTCGACCAGACCCGCCGCCGCCCGATGATCATCCCGGTGGTGATGGAGGTTTAGGCAAGGGGTCAGGGATCAGGGGTCAGGGATCAGGACCGGATAGACTGTTTGGCGGCGCCCGCTGCCTTGGAGTCCGGCCTGATCCCTGGCCCCTGATCCCTTTTAGGCCGCGTCCGCTTGGGGTGACGGAGCCGGGCCGGGGCTGATCAGGACCGCCGGTAAATTGAATTTAACGGTGAGCTATGCCATACTTGCTACGTCCACTAGCAAGGGCGCGCGGCAGCGCGCGATACGTCCGGCTGAGCGCCGGGCGCAAGGAGTGAGGATATGCCCACCAGAAACGCTCAGGGAGAGCGGCGCGGGCGGCTGCCGGCGATTGCCGGCCGGCGCCTGTCTGTGGCGCTGGTCGGACTGCTGGCGTTCGCCATCGTCTCGGGTCAGCTCTTTTTCGCCAAATCAGCCCTGGCCGCCCTCTACATCAATCCGGCCGCGATCACGATCCCCGAGTCGGGGACGGCCTCGCCGTATCCCTCCACGATCGCCGTCTCGGGCGTGACCGGCAACATCACCAAGGCGCGGGTCCGGCTCAACGGCCTGTCGCACACCTTCCCCGACGATATCGACGTGCTGCTGGTCGGTCCCACCGGCCGCGCCGTGATCCTGATGTCGGACGCCGGCGGCAGCTTCGATCTCAACAACGTCACGCTGACGTTCGACGACGCTGCGGCGACGGCCCTGCCCGACACCACCCAGATTATCTCCGGCTCCTACCGGCCGACCAACATCGGCCCCACCGGCGATGTGTTCGGCGGCACCGCGCCGACCGGGCCGTACAGCACCACCCTCGCCGCTTTCAACGGCACCAACGCCAACGGCACCTGGCGCCTCTACGTGGTCGATGACGCCGGCCCCGAGGGCGGCGCGATCAACGGCGGCTGGACGCTCGACCTGACCACCGCCGACCTCTCGGTGGCCATCACCGACGCGCCCGACCCGGTCAACGCCGGCTCGCAGCTGACCTACGGCATCACGGTCGCCAACAACGGCACCGACAGCGCCGCCAACGTGGTGCTGCGCGACACGCTGTCGCCCAGCACGACCTTCCAGTCGCTCACCGCGCCGGCCGGCTGGTCCTGCCAGACGCCCGCCGTGGGCGCCACCGGCTCGCTCACCTGCACCACGGCCCTGCTGCCGACGGGCTCGGTCAATCTGAATTTGGTGGTGCGGGTCAACTCCAACACCGCCAACAACGCGACGCTTTCCAACAGCGTGCAAGTCTCCTCAGGCACGCCCGACACCAATATCGCCAACAACACCGCCAGCACCACCACGACGGTCAGCACGCTTGCCGACCTGGGCGTGACCCTGGCCGACGCGCCCGACCCGGTGATCGCCGGCCGGCCGCTCACCTACACCGTGACGGTCATCAACAACGGCCCCAGCTTCGCGGTCAGCCCGTCCTGGACCGACACGCTGCCCGCCGAGACGACGTTCCAGTCGATCAGCGCGCCGGCGGGCTGGAGCTGCACCCCGCCCCCCGTGGGCTCCGGCGGCGCGGTGACATGCACCGCTGCCACGCTGGGCCTGGCCTCGGCGAACTTCACGCTGGTGGTGCGGGTCCGGCCCGAGACGCTGATCGGCACGACGATCAACAATCAGGTGACGGTCGCCACGACGACTGTCGACCCGACGGCCGGCAATGACAGCGCCAGCGCCGCCAGCACGGTCGCCACCCTCGCCAACCTCGCGGCCCAGCTGCGGGACGCGCCGGATCCGGTCGACGCCGGCAGCCTCATCACCTACACCTTGTCCATCACCAACACCGGCCCGAGCTTCGCCGCCGCCGTGGTGGTCAGCGACACGATCCCCGTCAACACGAGCTTCGCCGCGCTGAACTCGCCGGCGGGCTGGAGCTGCACCACGCCGCCGGTCGGCAGCCGCGGCTTGGTCTCCTGCTCCAACAGCGCCTTCGGCCTCGCCAGCGCCAGCTTCACCCTGGCGGTCAAGGTCGATCCAGCCACGCCGACGGGCAGCACGATCACCAACCGCGCGACGATCCAGGCTTCGACCAACGATCCGGCGACCGCCAACAACCAGGCGACGACGACGACGGCGGTCAAAACCTCGGCCAACCTGGCGATCGATGTCAGCGACGAGCCCGACCCGGTGATCGCCGGCACGCCGCTGACCTACACGATTACTGTCAGCAACAACGGACCGAGCTTTTCGATCAACAATGTGCTGACCAACACGCTGCCAGTCAGCACGACGTTCCTGGCGCTTGACCGGCCGGGCGGCTGGACCTGCTCCACCCCGCAGATCGGCGCCGCCGGCAACGTGGTCTGCCAGGCGCCCTCGCTGGGCCTGACCAGCGCGACCTTCACGCTGCGGGTGCGGGTCGATCCCGCCCGCGCGACCGGCACCGTCATCCCCAACACGGCCCGGATCGGCTCCGGCACGCCCGACATCAGCGCGGCGAACAACACGGACTCGACCACGACCAACGTGGTGACGCTGGCCAATTTGTCGCTCGCGCTGAGCGACGCGCCCGATCCGGTGGTGGCGGGCACGCTGCTGACCTACACCCTGGCCTTCGCCAATCCCGGCCCGAGCTTCGCGATCAACACGGTGATCAGCGACAGCCTGCCGCTCGACACGACCTTCGCCTCGATCCGGGCGCCGGCCGGCTGGAGCTGCTCCACCCCCGTCGTGGGCGCCGCCGGCGCGGTCTCCTGCCGCGCCAACTCGCTGGGCCTGACCAGCGGCTCGATCACGCTGGCGGTGCGCGTCAATCCGGCCCTGGCGCTGGGCTCGACCGTCGCCAACCAGGCAGCGATCAGCTCGGCCACGCCCGATCCCGCTGTCGCCGACAACGCCAGCGCCACGACCACGGCGGTGATCACTCTTGCCAACACCGGCGTGACCATCAGCGACTCGCCCGATCCGGTGATCGCCGGCGGCCAGCTGCTCTACACCATCACCGCGATCAACGCCGGCCCCAGCAACGCCGCCACCTCTGTCCTGACCGACACGCTCTCCGATGACACGACGTTTGTGTCGATCGGCGCGCCGGCCGGCTGGAGCTGCGTCACGCCGCCGGTCGGCAGCCGCGGCCAGATTGTCTGCACCACGGCGTCGTTCGCCCTCGCCTCCGCCACGTTCCAGGTGCGGGTCCAGGTCAATCCGGACACCGCCCCGGACACCGTGCTGACCAACAGCGTCGAGCTGCGCTCCGAGACCAACGATCCCTCGGCCGCCAACAATGCCGCTACCGCGACCTCGCGGGTGAGCACCAAGTATTTTATCTTCACGCCGCTGATTTTCAAGCAGTAGCGGCGACGGTTTCCACGCCTGCGGCCCGGCTGAGCGCGCTCAGCCGGGCCGTCGCGCGCGGGCGCCCCGCCGAGGAGAACGCGATGAGCGAA
>DASWWB010001314.1:0-5545 GCA_036406115.1 Herpetosiphonaceae bacterium | reverse complement strand
GGCTGCGCAGGCCGGCCCACTGGCCGCGCAGGCGGGCGCGGGCGGCGGCGCCGCGAATGTGCCGCGCGGCCTGGAGCGCGATCCGGGCCTGGGCCAGGGCGAAGCGCGGCAAGGACCGGGCCAGCAGCGGCCCCGGCATGTTTTTGGCCCAGACCGTGATGAAATTGCGGCCGCAGTAGTAGCTGTCAAGGGTGCCGCCGCCGGTGGCGCTCAGTCGATGGTAGACAATCGCCTGGGGCACGAACAGGGTCCGCATGCCGGCCCGCCGCGCCCGCAGGTTCAGATCGACATCCTCGCAGTACATGAACAGATCATCGTCCAGCACGCGGCCGTCGCGGGCCAGGGCCTCCAGGGCCGAGCGGCGATAGGCGGCGGCGCCGGCGCAGGGGCCGAAAATCTCGGCCAGCGCGTCGTACTGGCCGCGGTCCTCCTGCCAGACACCGCGGTTGAAGGGCACGCCATCCCAGCCGTAGCCATCGCCAGCCGAGTGCAGCAGCTCGCGGCGGTCGAACAGCCGCAGCTTGGAGGCGGCGAAATCATAGGCCGGGAAGCGCTCCAGCGCGCCGGCCAGGTGCTCCAGCCAGCGCTCGTCGGCCTCGGTGTCGTTGTTGAGCAGCACCACCAGTGGGGCGGAGGTCGCCGCGATCGCCGCGTTGACCGCCTTCACCAGGCCGACGTTTTCCGCCAGCGGCAGCACCCGGACCTCGGGGTAGCGCTCGCGCAGCAGCGCCAGCGAGCCGTCGGTCGAGCCGTCGTCGACGACCGTCACCAGCCAATCGGCACGGGTTTGGCGGCGGATGGCGTCCAGGCAGTCCGGCAGCAGCGCCATGCCGTTGTAGTTGGGGATGATAATATCGATCGCCGGGGTCATTGCTGCTGCTCCGCCGCGATCGCCGCCACGAATTCGGCCAGCGCCTCCTGCCAGGGCCGCAGCGTGACACCCAGCGCGGCGGCGGCGCCGTTAGCCAGCGGCGTCCAGGGCGGCGGCGTGCTGGCGCGCTGGAACTCGCTGAGGCTGATCGGCTCGACCGCCGCCGCCACGCCTGCCAGCCGCAGGCTCTCGACCGCCAGCTCGTAGCGCGAGCACGAACCCTCATTGATAAGGTGATAGATGCCCGGCATGCCCAGGTCAGCCAGCAGGCGGATGGCGCGGGCGGCGTCGGGGGCGTAGGTCGGGCTGCCGACCTCGTCCGCCACCACCCGCAGCGCCTCGCCGCTGCCCATCCGCTCCCGGCCCAGCCGCAAGATCGTGCGGACGAAATTGCGCGGCCCGCCAAAGAGCCAGGCCACGCGGGCGACAATCGCCCCGGGGGCGTGCTGGAGCACCGCCTGCTCGCCGCCCCACTTGGAGCGGCCGTAGGCGTTGACCGGCGCCGGCTGGTCGTACTCGCGGTAGGGGCTGCTGGCGGCGCCGTCGAAGACCTCGTTGGTGCTGACGTAGATCAGCCGCGCGCCGATGTCGGCGCAGCCGAGGGCCACGTATTTCGGCCCCAGCGTGTTCTCGCGGAAGGCCCGCTCGGGATCGAGGGCGCAGCCGTCGACGTTGGTGTAGGCGCCGGGCAGCAGCACCAGGTCCGGGCGCAGCTCGCGGATGGCCGCCCGCGCCGCCGGCTGGCTGAAATCCAGCTCCGCATGGCCCGGCGTCAGCAGCTCGTGATCCGCGAAAGTGTGGTGCAGCGCCTGGCCGAGCTGGCCGCTGGCGCCGAGAATTAGCGTCCGCATAGTCACTCCTTTGCGCGGCGCATGGTAGGGCATGGCACCGGTTCCGTCAATGCGATCAGGGGTCAGGGGCCAGGGGTCAGGGGTCAGGCCGGGATTGGCGCATCGTGCGCTTCGCCAGGGCTTGGCGCAGCCCGTCAACGAGGCCAACCCCCGCAGTGTTTCTGTCTGATCTGCCCCCTGATCCCTGGTTCCCGACCTCTAAAAACCCATAGGACTGCGCTCCCAGCGAGCCATAGGCCATGCAGCCATGTTGAAGCGGACTCAGCCTCATTTAACCCATTAATTCCATCTTTACAAGCAAAAGGGATGTGATATACTCTTGCCCAGTGAACACAGTTTGGCTCCAAAGCTCATCCCAGGTAGCTCCATTCTTCGCAATCGGCTTTCCCCGGTCTGAGATTTCGAAGGCTCCAAACAAATTCACAGCATGTATCCATTTTTGGAAGGGAAACAAACCCAATGAGCTTCACGGACAAGGCGTTGGAATGTGTCGATTGCGGGAATCAGTTTACGTTCACGGTTGGTGAGCAAGAGTTCTACGCTCAGAAAGGCTTCACCAACGAGCCGCGCCGCTGCCCCGCTTGCCGCCAGGCTAAGAAAAGCCAGCGCAGCGACTCCGGCAACCGCTCTTCGTTCGGCGGCAGCCGCGACAGCTACGGCAGCCGTGACAGCTTCGGCGGCGGCGGTCGCTCCTCCTTCGGCGGCGGCAGCCGCGACAGCTTCGGCGGCGGCCCGCGCGAGATGTTCGAGGCCACCTGCGCTGAGTGCGGCACCACCACCACGGTTCCCTTCAAACCCACCCAGGGCCGCCCGGTGTACTGCCGCGATTGCTTCCAGCAGCAGCGCTCCAACCGCTGGTAAGTGTTCACCCATCCAATCGCTTCGAGCCGCGCTTCACATCTGTGGGGCGCGGTTCGGCTTTGAAGGAGGCAGCGATGCTTGACCGCAGCGCCGTCGGCGCCACCTTCCCACCCTTCGAGTATCGGATCGACCCCGGCGAGATCCTGGCCTTCGCCGCCGCGATCGGCGACCAGCACCCGGCCTACGCCGCCGGCGAGGCCCTGCCGCCGACCATGGCCACCGCCTGGGTCCATCGCGGCAACCCCCGCTTTCACCAGCATTTGATCGATTTGGGCGTCAACCTGGCCATGGTCCTCCACGGCGAGGAGGAGTTCAGCTACCTGGCGCCGATCCGGGCCGGCGATACGGTCAGCGGCGCCGTCACGGTGCTGTCGATCGACGAAAAGGCCGGCCGCTCGGGCGCGATGGACCTGCTGGAGCTTGAGACGACCTACGCCGTCGGCGGGGTGCCGAGCCTGGTGGCCCGCTCGCTGATCGTGGTGCGGCGCCCGGGAGGCGGGGCATGAGCGAGCTTGCGACCCTCGCCGCCGGCGACGAGCTGCCGGCCCGCCGCTTCGGCCCCGTCACCCAGGAGCAGATCAACGCCTACGCCGAGGCCTCCGGCGACATGAACCCGATCCACCGCGACCCCGAGTTCGCCGCGATGGTCGGGCTGGGCGGCACCATCGCCCACGGCATGCTGGTGATGGGCCTGGCCGGCGCGTATCTCGCAGAGTTGGCCGGCCCCGCCAACCTGCGCCAGTTCGGCGCCCGCTTCAAGGCCATGACCCGCCCCGGCGAGACCATCGTCTGCTCCGGGCGAGTGACGGAGATCAGCGACGAGCCTGGCGGCCGCGTGCTGCGCTGCGAGATCCGGGCGGCCAACGAGGCGGGGGAGATTAAATTGACAGGACACTGCGTGGCCTTCGCGGCCAAGGAGGAGCGATGAGCCGTTTGCTTGAGGGGAAAACCGCGATTATCACCGGCGCCGGCCGGGGCATCGGCGCCGCCGCCGCCCTGCTGTTCGCCCGCCACGGCGCCAGGGTGGTCGTGGCCGACCTGGACCGGGAGCCCGCCGAGCAGATCGCCGCAGCGATCGCAGCCGAGGGCGGCGAGGCGCTGGCGGTCCCGGGCGATGTGACCAGCCCCGGCTACGCCGCCCAGCTGATCAGCCAGACGCTGGAGCGCTTCGGCGGGCTGGACGCCCTGGTCAACAACGCCGGCTACACCTGGGACGGCGTGATCCACACGATGAGCGACGAGCAGTGGGCCGCTATGCTGGACATCCATCTCTCGGCGCCGTTCCGGCTCATCCGCGCCGCCGCGCCCTACCTGCGCGAGACCGCCAAGGCCGAGGCCAAGCGCGACGGCGCCGCCAAGCCGCGCAAGATCATCAATGTCTCGTCGGTCTCGGGCGTGTACGGCAACGCCGGCCAGGCCAACTACGCCGCCGGAAAATCAGGCGTGATCGGCCTGACCAAGACCCTGGCCAAAGAGTGGGGCCGCTTCAACATCCAGACCAACGCCGTCTGCTACGGCTACATCGCCACCCGCCTGACCGCCGACAAAGCCGAGGGCGAGACGATCGAGCGCGACGGCAAACAGATTCCGCTAGGCGTGCCGAGCCACCTGATGGCCGGCCTAACCATGGTCCACCCGATGGGCCGCGGCGGCACCCCCGAGGAGGCCGCCGGGCCGATGGTGTTCCTGGCGTCGGATCTGGCCAACTATGTCAACGGCGAGATCGTCGAGGTGACCGGCGGGCTGGTGATGTAGTCCGGCGCCACCAGGCCGTGGATGGCCTGGGTCGCCTCCAGCACATCGCCGACGATGAAATCGGCGTAGGGGTGGGTCATCCCCGGCGCGCCCGTGATCAGCACGGTGGTCATCCCCAGCTCCTTGGCGGGCTGGAGATTGGCCGCCGTGTCCTCGAACAGGACGCACTCGGCGCCCTCGGCGCCCAGGGCCTGGAGCACGACGTGGTAGGCCTCGATGTGGGGCTTGGCCAGGAAGTTGAAGGCCCGGATGTCGAACATCGCGCTGAAGTGCTGGTCGATGCCCATGTGGCGCAGGACGCGGGTGGCGTGCTCAAGCGGGGAGTTGGTAAAAATCACTTTTTGCAGCGGCAGGACCGTCAGCAATCCGTCCAGCCGCTCGTCGGATTCAATAAAGGCCTCGATCGCCACATCGTGGACATAGCGGAGGTAATCCTCGGCGTCGATGTGGGCGTGATGCTGCTGCAAGCCGCGCAGGGTCGTGCCGTACTGCTCGAAGTAGGAGCGGCGCAGCGCCGACGCCTCCTCCAGCGAAAGCTGGAGCCGCTCCTGCACGAAGCTGGCGATTCGCCCGTCGATCGCTTGCATCACCCCTGCGGAGTAGGGGTAAAGCGTGTTGTCCAGATCGTACAGCGCAATTCTGAGTGTCATATCGCCCTCGTTTCTATCACCCACGGCCAAACGCCGTTAAGTTCGCTTTGACAGCTGGCGCACCGTATGGTACATGAGGCGGGATGCGCGCCATCCAGGCTGATGCCGCGCGATTCCTTCCCAGGAGACGGAGGCCTGCCCTGAAACGCCCGCTGTTGCTCGCCGCATCCATGTTGATGCTGGCGGTTGGTATCCTGCGCATACCAGCCCTCTTTCGCTCATCCGCCCCGATAGAACATACGCCCGCCGCGCCGACGCCGGTGCGCCCGTCGCTGGCGCTGGCCCAAAGCTCCAGCCGCGGCGGCGCGATCGCCCCCATGGCCGCAGGGACGGCGACGCCGCGCCCGACGGCGACCATCCCGCCCCCGACCGCGACGCCGAGCCCGTCCCCGGTCCCACCGACAGCGACCCCCGTCCCGCCGCTTCCCGGCGACGGCCCGGCCATGGCCGGCGAGCTGGTCGCTCGCGCCACGCGCTTCGATGTCTATTTGGGGTACGGTTCGTTTGACGCCGCCACCGTGCAAGAATTGATCCCGCAGATCGACGCCGGCCTCGAC
>DASWWB010001313.1:0-8104 GCA_036406115.1 Herpetosiphonaceae bacterium | reverse complement strand
GCTCGGCGCCGACCGCCGGCGGATCGCCGGCGAAGCCGAATGCCATGTCGGGCCGCAGCACCGGCAGGCGGCGCGGCCACAGGGCGTGGGCGGCGCGCAGGCTGGCAGGCTCGCGCACCATCGCCAGCTCGGCGCGGTCGAGCAGCCAGCGGACCAGCAGGCGCTGGAGCGGCCCATGCAGCGGCCCGATCGACTGCGGCAGGATGATCACCCGCTTGCCCAGCATGATCGCCAGCGCCAGGCTCAGCCAGGTCCAGAAAAAGGTCAGATTGAGCCAGTGGCGGGCGTAGAGATGGTTGCCGCCCGAGCCGAGCACCAGATCGGCGGCGCAGTAGCGCTCCAGCAGCCGCCGCTGGTCCGGCGAGCCGAAGCGCCAGCAGCGGCCGGTCAGCCGGAACACCAGCACCGCCAGCAGCAGCCGCAGCGCCGCCCACGGCAGCCGGCCCTTGTGCCAGGTTTGCTCGCCGGCGGGGCTGACCTCGGCCAGCCAGGTCTTGAGCGAGGGGACGATCTCCGCCGGACGCGGCCCGCGCCAGCCGGCCGGATCGTTGAGGGCGACCGCGACGGCCGCCCCGGGGTAGCGCCGCCGCGCCAGGCGGCAGGCCTCCTCGACCAGCGCCCGGTCGCCGGCGTTGCGGCCCGAGTGCGGCCAGACAATCAAAATCCGCATGCGTGTCTCCGTGTCCATGCGGGCGGCGCGGCGGCACCCCGCCGCGCCGCCTCCCGTCACAACCTCTCGCCGTTCATGATACAGGAGAGCCGCGAAACGTTCATCGCCCTGGCGAAAGCGCTTTCCTGGTCGCTTCTGCGATAGTTTTAGTCGCCAAACCTAAAGAATGTATTAACGCGGATTGGCATAATGGAACCACATCGCTAAAGCCGGCGCCGGCGTTCGCTGAAGCATGGGCTTCCCGGCACACCGACGTGATCCCGGCACAAAGGAGTGGATTATGAGCAAGCGTTTCGCGCCGCGTCAGGCGCGCGGCCGCTGGCGGGGCGCCGCCCTGCTGGCATTCGTGACCCTGCTGCTGGCGAGCCTCGGCCTGCCGGCGGCGGCGCCGGCCCAGGCGCCGGCCCCGTACCGGCTGAGCGACCGCCGGCCCGCCTACGCCTCATCCAGCGACGGCGGCAATCTGCCGGCCCGGGCGGTGGACGGCGACGGCGCGACGCTCTGGTCCAGCGCCTGGAACCGCGATCCCGAGTGGATCACGATCGATCTCGGCGCCCAGGCCTCGCTCAGCAGGGTCGTCCTCAGGTGGGAGGCGGCCTACGCCAAAGCCTACCAGATCCAGGTCTCAGCCGACGAAGCCGCCTGGACGACGATCTACAGCGCCGCCAACGGCGACGGCGGCACCGACGACATCGCGGTGAGCGGGACCGGGCGCTACGTGCGGCTGGTCGGCACCCAGCGGGCGCTGGCGGCCTACGGCTACGCGCTCTGGGAGTTCGAGGTCTACGGCACCGGCGGCGTCAACCCGCCGCCCCGGCCGCCGCTGCCCAACCTGGCCCTCGCCAAGCCTGCCGCCGCCTCGTCGGAGGAAAACAGCCCGTGGCTGCCGGCCGGCTCGACCCGCGCCGCGCTCGCGGTCGACGGCGACGCCAACACCCGCTGGTCCTCCAATCCCAGCGACCCGCAGTGGCTCCAGGTCGATCTCGGCCAGTCAATCACGCTGGGGCTGATTGTCCTCAAGTGGGAAGGCGCCGCCGGCAGGGTCTACGATCTCCAGGTCTCCGCCAACGGGCAGCAGTGGACCACAATCTACCGCCAGCTCCACGGCATGGGCGAGACCGAGCGCATCCCGGTCTACGCGGCGGCGCGCTTCGTCCGGGTCCATGGCGTCGCCCGGCGCACGCCGTTCGGCTACTCGCTGTTCGAGCTGGAGGCCTACGCCTACCAGAGCGGCGACCCGCAGCCGAGCCACCCTATCCCGCCCATCCCCGTCCCGGCCGTCACCCAGGCCGGCGCCGGCTCCTACGGCACCGACATCACCTTGATGCAGCCGCGCTACCCCGAATACAAGACCGCCAACCTGACCGGGCCGGTCCCGTCCAACGACTGGTGGACCTCGGTGCTGATCAAGCGGCTGAGCGACGGGATCATCCCGCTGCCGCTCAAGGCGCAGTACACTGACAACGGCCTGAGCTTCTACAACCCCGGCAAGCCCTGGGTCAACGGCGACGGCGGCGCGATCGAGACCGGCGGCGAGCCGGACCTGACGCTGATGTCGAACACGATCAACAACCCGGCGATGGACGCGCGGGCCGACCGCTACGGCGATTGGTCGGTCGACGTGGTGCTGAGCGACAGCGCCACGCCCAAGATGAAGACGACGTTCGTCAAGGGCTCGCCCTACCTGTTCAACACCTTCAGCGATCCGTCGTCGCCGGAGCTGTACTCGCCCTACATCACGCGCTTCTTCGACGACAACAACAATCCCATCCTCGCCGCTGACGGCGCCTCGATCACCGCCGATCACATCGGCATCGAAGTGACCAACCGCACCGGCGCGCCGGCGCCCGAGACCCGGGTGCGCTCCTACGGCGTCTTCGCCCCGGCCGGGACCGTCTTCCGGCGGGTGGGCAACAAAGTGAAGCTGCAATTGGGCGGCGGCCAGGGCTATCTGTCGATCGCCACGCTGCCGGCGCCGCAGAACCTCAACTATTTCTACCAGCATGCCTACGCCTTCGTCACCGACACCAAGGCGAGCTGGACCGTCGACCAGGCGACCCAGCGCGTCACGACGACCTTCAACACCAGCATCAGCCTCAAGCGCGCCGGCTTCGCATCCACCACGCTGATGGGCCTGTTCCCGCACCAGTGGAAAAGCACCAGCGCCGCGCTGACCGCGCTGGGCTATCCGAGCATCCGCGGCCAGCTCAAGCTGCTGGAGGGCAACAGCTTCGCCATCCAGAACACCTTCGCCGGCATCACGCCCTCGTTCGCCGAGCCGACCGGCTCGCCCACCTACAGCCGCGCCCAGATGCAGAGCTACCTCACCAGCTACAAGCTCCAGGTCCGCGACAGCTACTGGGTCGCCGACCCGTACTGGCAGGGCAAGAAGCTCCACACCCTGAGCATGGCCATCCTGATCGCCGACCAGATCGGCGACACCGCCAGCCGCGACGAGCTGATCGGCATCCTGCGGACCATCCTCGTCAACTGGTACTCCTACGGCGGGCCGAACGCCGAGTATCCCTACTATTTCTACTACTCGCCGGACTGGGGCACGCTCAACGGCGACGGCGGCGACCACGGCATGGCGGTCAACCTGTCGGATCATCATTTCCTGTGGGGCTACTACACCTTCTCCTCGGCGGTGCTGGCCTCGTTCGACGCCAACTTCAAGACCCAGTACGGCCCGATGGTCGAGCACCTGATCCGCGACTATGCCAACCCATCGCGGACCGACAGCCTGTATCCGTTCATGCGCAACTTCGATCCCTACGAGGGCCACTCCTGGGCCGGCGGCTACGGCGACAACAACAGCGGCAACAACCAGGAGTCGGCCTCCGAGGCGCTGTTCGCCTGGGCCGGCATGCACCTGTGGGGCGTGGCGACCGGCAACGCCCAGTACCGTGACGCCGGCGCGTGGGGCTTCACGCTGGAGGAGCTGGCGATCGAGCAGTATTGGTTCAACTACGACCAGGACGCCTGGCCGGCCGAGTACCGCCACGGCGTGGTCGGGATCGTCTGGGGCAGCGCGAATATGTACGGCACCTATTTCTCGGGCGACCCCAACTGCATCTACGGCATTCACTGGCTGCCGACCGCGCCCTATATCACCGCCTACGGCCGCCGCCCCGAGGCCGCCGCCCGGCTCTACCAGTCGTTCCTCGCCGACAAGGGCCGGCTCGAAGACGGCTGGCAGCATATCATCTGGCCGTTCCAGGCCCTCAGCGACCCCGACGGCGCGCTGGCCAAGTGGGACGACACGGTTTTGCAGCAGGACGAGGTGTTCAACACCTACTGGTTCTTGCACAGCATGAAATCGATGGGCCAGCGCTCGCAGGACATCTGGGCCAGCAACTGGTCGAGCTACAGCGTCTTCAAGCGCGGCGCGACCTCCACCGCCATCGCATGGAACCCGACCTCCGCGCCGGTGACGGTCCAGTTCCGCAACGCCCAGGGCGCGGTCGGCTCGCTGGTCGTGGCGCCGGGCAAGACCGCGTCGACTGACTTCAGCTCGCCGCCGCCGCCAAGCGCGAATCTGGCGCTCAACGCCCCCGCCAGCGCCTCGTCGACCCAATCCGGCCTGCCGGCGAGCAACGCGGTGGACGGCAACCCCGCCACCCGCTGGGGCAGCGACTGGAGCGACCCGCAGTGGCTCCAGGTCGATCTGGGCTCGCCCTCCAACCTGTCGCGGATCGTGCTGACATGGGAGGCGGCCTACGCCAGCGCCTACCGCATCGAGGTCTCGGACAACGGCAGCGCCTGGACCCAAGTCTACGCCACGACGACCGGCGACGGCGGCACCGACGACGTCGCGGTCGCGGGCCGGGGCCGCTACGTGCGGATCACTGGCACCGCCCGCGCTACCGGCTGGGGTCATTCGCTCTGGGAGTTCGAGGTGCGCGGCAGCCGCTAAAACCCGGCGCCGGCGGCGCTCCGCGATGAGCGCCGCCGGCCCGCCCAGCTCTTTTTCAACCATCCAACGAAAGGACTGACGATGAATCCGTCACGCTTCTGGCCGGCGCTGGCATTGCTCCTGCTGCTCGGCGGCCTGCTCATCCCCGGCCGCTCGCCGGCCCTCGCCGCGCCGGTGCTGCTCTCGCAGGGCAAGCCCGCCAGCGCCTCGACCGTCTGGGCTGGCAACAGCGCGGCCTTCGCCGTGGACGGCAATCCCGGCACGCGCTGGGAATCGGCCCACAGCGACCCGCAGTGGCTCCAGGTCGATCTCGGCGCCAGCCACGCCCTCAGCCGGGCCGTGCTGACCTGGGAGGCGGCCCACGCCACGGCCTACCAAATCCAAATCTCGAACGACGGCAGCGCCTGGAGCACCGTCTACGCGACAACGACCGGCGACGGCGGGACCGACGACGTGGCGCTCAGCGGCGCCGGCCGCTACGTGCGGGTCAGCGGCACCCAGCGCGCGCTGGGCTACGGCTACTCGCTCTGGGAATTCCAGGTCTACGGCGAGGCCGGCCCGACGCCCACGGCCCCGGCTACCGCCACGCCGGGCTCTTGCGGCGCTGCGAACGCCGCCCTGGGCAAGCCGGCCAGCGCCTCGACGGTCTGGGCCGGCAACAGCGCGGCCTTCGCCGTGGACGGCAACAGCGGCACGCGCTGGGAATCGGCCCACAGCGACCCGCAGTGGCTCCAGATCGACCTGGGCGCGGCGCGGGCGGTCTGCCGCGTCGTCCTCAACTGGGAGGCGGCCTACGCCAAAGCCTATCAGATCCAGCTCTCAAACGACGGCAGCGCCTGGTCGACTGTCTACAGCACCGCCAGCGGCGATGGCGGGATCGACGACGTGGCGGTGAGCGGCACGGGCCGCTACCTGCGAATGGTCGGCACCCAGCGCGCGCTGGGCTACG
Organism: Herpetosiphonaceae bacterium; assembly: GCA_036406115.1. Classification (GTDB taxonomy): domain Bacteria; phylum Chloroflexota; class Chloroflexia; order Chloroflexales; family Herpetosiphonaceae; genus DASWWB01. The sequence goes on along the minus strand of DASWWB010001313.1, from coordinate 2,569 downwards.
GCTACTCGCTCTGGGAGGCCCAGGTCTATCTGGCCGGCGCCACGCCGACGCCGACCAGCCCGCCGACCAATCCGCCGACCAATCCGCCGACCGCCACGCCGACCCAGCCCGGCACCTGGACCACGCTTTGGAGCGATGATTTCAGCGGGCCGGCCAACAGCTCGCCGGCCGCCGCCAATTGGCTGCTGCGGACCGGCACCCAGTACCCCGGCGGCGCCGCCAACTGGGGCACCGGCTCGGTCGAAACCGCCTCCGCCTCGACTGCCAACGTGTTCCTCGACGGCGCCGGCAAGCTCAACATCAAAGCCATCCGCGACGGGGCGGGCGCCTGGACCTCGGGCCGGATCGAGAGCCAGCGCGCCGATTTCGCCGCCGCGCCGGGCGAGATGATCCGCTTCAGCGCCGTCTTGAAGCAGCCGGATGTCGCCAACGGCCTCGGCTACTGGCCGGGCTTCCGCGCCACCGGCGCCGCCTATCGCGGCAATTTCAACAACTGGCCCGGCGTCGGAGAGACCGACATCATGGCCAACGTGAACGGGCGCAGCCAGCTGCTGAACACGCTGCACTGCGGCACCGCGCCGGGCGGCCCCTGCAACGAGTACGACGGGCGCTCCAGCGGCCTGGCCACCTGCGCCGGCTGCCAGAGCGGCTTCCACGAATACGCCCAGGTGATCGACCGCACCAAGAGCGACGAGGAGATCCGCTTCTATCTCGACGGCGTCCAGACCTGGGTCGTGCGCGAAAGCCAGGTCGGCGTGGCCGCATGGCAGGCGGCGGTCCACCACGGCTTTTATCTGCGCTTCGACCTGGCGATCGGCGGCTCGCTGCCCAACGCCATCGCCGGCCGCGCGACGCCGACCGCCGACACGACCTCGGGCGGCGTTCTCAGCATCGATTCGGTCACGGTCGCCAGGAGCGTCGGCAGCGCGCCCGCGCCGCTGGCCGACCCGCCGATCCCGGCCGGGCCGAGCGTGGTCCGGGTGACTGGCGGCGCCGGCGCCTGGCAGCTCAGCGTCAACGGCGCGCCCTACCTGATCAAGGGGATCACGTACGGGCCGCCCCAGGCCGCCGCCGACGGCTACATGCGCGACATCAAAGCGATGGGCGTCAACACCATCCGCACCTGGGGCGTCGACGACGCCAACACGCCCTTCCTGCTCGACACCGCCGCCCGCCAAGGCATCAAGGTGATTGTCGGCCACTGGCTGAATCAAGGCGCGGATTATGTCAATGACTCAGCCTACAAAACCGCAGTCAAGAGCGAAATCCTGGCCCGGGTCAACGCGCTCAAAAACCACCCCGGCGTGCTGATCTGGGACGTGGGCAACGAGGTGCTGCTGACGATGCAGGACCACGGGCTGCCCGCCGCCGAGGTCGAGGCCCGGCGCGTGGCCTACGCCCAGTTCGTCAACGAGCTTGCGGTGGCGATCCATGCCGCCGACCCCAACCATCCCGTCACCTCGACCGACGCCTGGACCGGCGCCTGGGCCTACTACAAAGCCCACTCGCCGGCGCTGGATCTGCTGGCGGTCAACTCCTACGGCGCGATCGGCGGCGTCAAGCAGGCCTGGATCGACGGCCACTACGGCAAGCCCTACATCATCACCGAGGGCGGGCCGGCAGGCGAGTGGGAGGTGCCGAACGACGCGAACGGCGTGCCGACCGAGCCGACCGACCTCCAGAAGCGCGACGGCTACGCCGCCAACTGGAACGCCGTCCTGAGCCATCCCGGCGTGGCGCTGGGCGCGACCGAGTTCCACTACGGCCTGGAAAATGATTTCGGCGGCGTCTGGCTCAACACCTTCACCGGCGGCTGGCGCCGGCTCGGCTACTACGCGCTGCGCCAGGCCTACACCGGCCAGCCCGCGCCCAACACGCCGCCCCAGATCACCGCCATGACTGTCAGCCAGCAGACCAGCGTCCCGGCAGGCGGCCAGTTCACGATCAATGCGACGGTCAGCGACCCCGACGGCGACGCCATCCGCTACAACCTGATGTACAGCGACAAGCACATCAGCGGCAACACCGGCTTCCGCCACGTCACATTCGCCCAAACCGGCCCCGGCGCCTTCACCGCCACGGCCCCCGAGCAGCTCGGCGTCTGGAAAGTCTATGTTTACGCCTTCGACGGCAAGGGCAATGTCGGCATCGAGACCCGCTCGTTCCGCGTCGTGCCGCCGACAGTCTCCGGCGTCAACCTGGCGCTCGGCAAGCAGCTGACGGCCTCATCGTACCAGCCGACCGGGCCGCAGGGGCCGCTGCCGCCGGGCAACGCCGCCGACGGCAGCTACGCCACGCGCTGGGCCAGCGATTGGAGCGACCCGCAGTGGCTCCAGGTCGATCTGGGCCAGATCGCCAGCTTCAACCACATCCAGCTGGCCTGGGAGGGCGCCTACGCCAGCGCCTACCAGGTCCAGGTCTCGGTCGATGGCAGCAGCTGGACGCCGATCTACGCCACTGCCAGCGGCGACGGCGGCTTCGACAGCCTCAACGTCAGCGGCACCGGGCGCTACGTGCGGGTCCACGGCACTGCGCGCGGCACGACCTACGGCTATTCGCTCTGGGAGTT
>DASWWB010001312.1:0-1981 GCA_036406115.1 Herpetosiphonaceae bacterium | reverse complement strand
GCGCCCGACCAACACGCCGCGCCCCCCGGTCAGCGCCACCCGCGCGCCGGCCACTGCGACGCCCGCCCCGCCGACCCGCACCCGCGTGCCTGCCACTGCCACGCGCGTCCCGCCGACCCGCACCCGCGTGATTCCGACTGCGACGCCGACCCCGGTGCCGCCAGCGACCCCGGTGCCGGCGACCGCAACCCCGCTGCCAGCGACGGCGACCTCGCTGCCGACCAGCACCTCCACTGCGACGCCCGCGCCGCCGACGGCGACCGCGACCAGGACACCAACCAACACCAGGACGCCGACCGCGACCAGGACGCCGACGCGCACGCCGACGGCGACCAGGACGCCGACCAGCACCCCGACGCGCACGCTGGTGCCGCCGACCCGCACGCCGACCAACACCCCGGTGCCGACCGCCACGCCGGTGCCGCCGACGGAGACGCCGACGCCGACCGCCACGCCGACCGTGACGCCGGTGCCGCCGACCGTGACGCCGACGCCGACCGCCACGCCGACGGAGACACCGACCGCCACGCCCACGCCCACGCCCTCCGGGCCGCCGACGCTGTATGTCCATCACGAGATCGACGGGCGCTGGAACGAGGACATCACGCTGACGGTGGGGGAAAACAAAGCGGTGACGGTGATCTTCGGCAATCTTGGCCCCGGGGTGGCTACGGATATCGATTTGTTCCACGATGTCAGCGGCGGCAGCTGTGTCTCGATCACCGCCGCCGGCTTCGACAACAGCGACATGCCGCCCGCCCAAGAGCGCAGCCGCTCGCTGACGCTGACTGCGCGGCGCAGCGGCAACTGCCGGGTCAGCACGGTGGTGTTCGGCAGCAATGCCTATCCCGACTTCAAGCGCTTCCGCGTGCAGGTCAACGATCCGCTCCAGCCGCCGGCAAGCCAGTCACCGGCCCAGCCTGCGTCACCAGCAAGCCCTGGGGGCGGCGCGCTGCCTGCCGAGGCCGCCGGCTCGCCCCTGCCAGGCGGTTTGCTGCTGGGCTTCGGCGGCCTAGTGGTCGCGGCGGGTGCCGTCCGGAAGGTTCCCGGGCGCCGGCAGCGCCGCGGCTGATCCGCCGCTTCCCGGCACGCGCTGAATCAATCGACTGAAACCGCAGCGCCCGGCGCCTCACCTGAGACGCCGGGCGCTCGCTTGCCTAGGCCCTGGCCGGCGCCGGGCGCTTGTTGGTGGCGGTGATCAGAATGCGGTAGATCGTCAGGAAGATCAGCGAGCCGCCGGTCGCCCAGTAGAAGGCCCGCGCCCAGGCATGCTGGGTGTCGGTGCCGCTCTTGACGCCGTGGAACAAGGCCAGGGCGAAGACCAGGAAGCTCAGGAAGTGGATGAGCCGCCAGGCCCGGCGGCCGATGAGCGGGCGGGCGTAGAAACTCAGGCCGACGAGCGCCAATCCGTAGAGCGCCAGCTGCCCCAGCCCCACCCAGAGCGGGCGGTAGGCGCCGCTGCGGAACGGCACCAGCACCTGCATCAGGCTGTAGTTGATGTAGCTGTCGCCCATCAGGATCAGGCCGTGGAACAGGCCGAAGGCCAGGCCGAGCAGGCTGGCGTGCTGGTGCATGTCGAAAACCGTCGGGCCGCCGGGCCAGATCCGCGCCAGCTTGCCGCTGATCGACAGGCCCAGCGCCATCGACAGCCACAACAAGCCGTAGGCGACCATCGCGCTGGAGCGCGACAGGAACCAGTAGGCTTTCGGCTCCGGTCCCAGCAGCGAGGCGCTCAGCCCCGGCAGCCAGCGCGGCAGCACGAACACCGCTGCGAAGGCTCCCAGCACCACCGACAGCAACAGCAGGAGCAGCGAGTGGAACGCCATCGCCGGCTCGTCGTTGTCCGCCGGCGCCGCGACGGCGGCAGGCGCGGGGCGGGCGGCGGCTGGCTTGACCTGCGCCGGGCTGGCCTGCGCCTTTTGGGCGTTGGCGGCGCGGATCGCGGCGAGCCGTGCGGCTTTGTCCTCGGCCGGTGGCGCGG
>DASWWB010001311.1:0-6469 GCA_036406115.1 Herpetosiphonaceae bacterium | reverse complement strand
GGCGGTGTCCATGGGGCGGCCGGTGGCGCGGGTGACCAGCTCGTTGGGCTCGTATTTGGAGCCGTATTGATGGATGTTCTCGCGCAGCCAGCCGAGCAGCGCGCCGAACTCGCCGCGCTCCATCTCGGCCGGGATCTCCGGATGGGCCTTGACCGCCTCCTCGAACAGCTGGACCGAGAGCACGTTGCCGATGGTGTAGGTCGGGAAGTAGGCGAACAGGCCGCTCGACCAGTGGACATCCTGGAGCGCGCCCTGGGCGTCGTCCGGCGGCGTGATGCCGAGGTAGGCCTCCATCTTGGCGTTCCAGGCGGCGGGCAGGTCGGCGACGCTCAGCGTGCCGTCCAGCAGCTCAAGCTCCAGCTCGAAGCGCAGCAGGGTGTGCATGTTGTAGGTCAGCTCGTCGGCCTCGACGCGGATGAACGAGGGCTGGACGGTGTTGATCGCCTTGTAGAAATCCTCCAGCGCCACGCCGCCCAGCCGCTCGGGGAAGGTCTCCTGGAGCTTGGGGTAGAAATGGCTCCAGAAGGGCCGCGAGCGGCCGACCAGGTTCTCCCACAGCCGCGACTGCGACTCGTGGACGCCCATCGAGGCGCCGCCGGCCAGCGGGGTGCGGGCGTAGGCCTTGCTGACGCCCTGCTCGTAGAGCGCGTGGCCCGACTCGTGGAGCGTGCCGAACAGCGCCGGCGAGAGCCAGGCGGGATCGAAGCGGGTGGTGATGCGCACGTCGTCGATGCCGAAGCTGGTGCAGAAGGGATGGACGGTGCGATCCTGGCGGCCGCGGTTCCAATCATAGCCGAAGCGCGAGATGATGGTCTCGCCGAAGCGCTCCTGGAGCGGCTCGGGATAGTCGCCGTGGAGCGCGGCGTCGCGCGTTTCGCCGGCGGAGCGCTCGGCGATGGCGCGGATCAGCGGCACGGTGCCGGCCTTCAGCTCCTCGTACATCGTCTCGATCTGGGCCTTGCTCATGCCCGGCTCGCCCCAGTCAAGCAGGGCGTCGAAGGGGTGGATGTCGGGATTGAGCTGCCTGGCGACCTGGCGCTGCAAATCGACCATCTTCTCAAGGTGCGGCGCGAACATCGCCCAGTCGGACTCGGCCCGCGCCCGCGCCCAGGCTGATTCGGCCAGCGCCGTCGTGCGGGTCAGCTCGGCGACCAGCTCGGTGGGTAGCTTGGTCTCCTTGAGGTAGTTGCGCCGGGCGACGCGGACCAGCGCCTCCTCGTCGCTGCCGGGCTCGAACTGGCCGTCCAGCGCGTCGAGCAGCCTGCCGACCTCGGGATCGACCGCCAGCTCGTGGGCCAGCTTGCTGAGGGTCGTCATCTGCTCGGCGCGGTCGGCGACGCTCTGCTCGGGCATGTAGGTCTGCTGGTCCCAGCTGAGCACCGAGTAGGCGCCGGCGAGATCGTTGACAGTGGCGAGGCGTTGCTTGAGCGCGCTCAGCGCTTCTTCCCGACTCATGGGCGAATCCTCCTTAAACCACAGGCCGTCGGATTGCTCCAACGGCCCGCGGAAACGGCGAGTGGGTTTTAGGCCGGCAGCGGCGCCGACGGCTGGGGCGACTCGATGCTGAGCGGCTCCTGGCGGGCGAAGACAATCGCGCCGTTCTCCAGATCGGCCAGCACGCTGTCGCCGGGCTTAAAATCGCCCTTGAGCAGGGCGCGCGAGAGCGGCGTCTCGATCAGGCGCTGGACCGTGCGGCGCAGCGGCCGGGCGCCATAGATCGGGTTGTAGCCCTCGTTGACCAGGAACTCCCGGGCCGCCGGCGTGAGCTGGAGCGCGATCTGCTGCTCGCGCAGCCGGTCGGTCACCTCGTGGACCAGCAGCTGGACGATCTGCGTCAGGTCGGGCATCGTCAGCGGATTGAACAGGATGATATCGTCGATCCGGTTCAGGAACTCGGGCCGGAAGGCGCGCTTGAGCGCGTCGTCGACTTTCTTGCGCACGTCGGCGAGATCGATCGAGCTTTGTTCGCGGCGGAAGCCCAGGCTGCCGGCGCGGATCTCATCGGTGCCGACATTCGAGGTCATGATGATCACCGTGTTGCGGAAATCGACGGTGCGGCCCTGGGCGTCGGTCAGGCGGCCGTCGTCAAGCACCTGGAGCAGCGCGTTGAAGACATCGCCGTGGGCCTTTTCGATCTCATCGAACAGCAGCACTTGGTAGGGCCGGCGGCGGACCGCCTCGGTCAGCTGGCCGCCCTCGTCGTAGCCCACGTAGCCGGGCGGGGCGCCGACCAGCCGCGAGACCGTGTGGCGCTCGTGGTACTCGGACATATCGATCCGGACCATGGCGTCCTCGCTGTCGAACAGGAAGGCCGCCAGCGCCTTGGCCAGCTCGGTCTTGCCGACGCCGGTCGGGCCGACGAAGATAAACGAGCCGATCGGCCGCCGCGGATCCTTGAGGCCGGCGCGGGCGCGGCGGATGGCGTCGGAGAGGGCGCCGATGGCCTCGTATTGGCCGATCACCCGCTCCTGGAGCCGCTGCTCCATATCGACCAGCTTGGCGCGCTCGGCCTCCATCATGCGCTGGACGGGGATGCCGGTCCAGTTGGCGACAATCACCGCCACGTCCTCTTCGTCCACCGTCTCGTCGAGCTGGTTGCTGGCCATCCACTCGGCGCGCTCGGTGTTGAAATCGCCTTCCAGCGCCAGGGCCTCGGCCTTGAGGATCGCCGCCCGCTCGTAATCGCGCTGGACGCCGGCCTCCTCCTCCTGGCGGTGCAGATCGTTGATCTGGCCCTCTTTCGCGCGCAGGTGCTTGGGCATCGAGTACATGTCGATCCGCAGCTTGGCGGCGGCCTCGTCGATCAGATCGATCGCCTTGTCGGGCAGGAAGCGGTCGTTGATGTAGCGGTGCGACAGGCGCACGGCGGCCTGGAGCGCCTCCTCGCTGATCGTGAGGTTGTGATGCTCCTCGTAGCGCTTGCGCAGGCCGCGCAGCATCTCGATCGTGGTCTCGACGTCCGGCTCCTCGACATAGACCGGCGAGAAGCGGCGCTCAAGGGCGGCGTCTTTTTCGATGTGCTTGCGGTATTCGTCGATCGTCGTGGCGCCGATCGCCTGAACCTCGCCGCGCGCCAGGGCCGGCTTGAGCATGTTCGAGGCGTCGATCGAGCCGGCGGCGGAGCCGGCGCCGACCACCGTGTGCAGCTCGTCGATGAACAGGATGATCCGGCCCTGGGCCGAGCGGACCTCGTCCATCACCGCCTTGAGCCGCTCCTCGAACTCGCCGCGGAACTTGGAGCCGGCGACCATGCCGGCCAGGTCGAGGGCCAGCACCTTTTTGTTCTTGAGCGGCGCCGGGATGTCGCCGTCGGCGATGCGCTGGGCCAGGCCCTCGGCGATGGCGGTTTTGCCGACGCCGGTCTCGCCGATCAGGACCGGATTGTTTTTGGTGCGGCGGCAGAGCACGCGGATGACGCGGGTGATCTCGCCCTCGCGGCCGATCACCGGGTCGAGGAAGCCGGTCTTGGCCAGCTCAGTCAGATCGGTGCTGTACTTTTCCAGGGCCTCGTAGCGGCTCTCGGCGGTCGGATCGTCGGCGCGCTGGGCGCCGCGGATGTCCATCAGCGCCGTGTACATGCGCTCGGAGTCGATGCCGAAGCTGGCCAGGATGCGGGCGGAGGCGCCCTCGCGCTCGCTGGCGATCGCGATCAGCAGGTGCTCGGTGCTGACGTACTGGTCGGTCAGCCGCTCGGCCTCCTGCTCGGCCCGCTTGACCAGGCGCTGGGTGCGCGGCGTGACATAGACTTGCTGCGAGTAGCCGTACTGGTTGTAGACCTTGGGCGACTTGTCAAGCTCGCGCTCGACCCGCACCACCACCGCCTCGGTGTTGACGCCGAGCTTGGCGAGGACGCGGCCGGCGATGCCGTCGTGCTGGCGCAGCAGGGCCAGGAAGATGTGCTCGACATCAAGCTGGGAGTGATGCTGCTCCTGCATCAGCTCCTGGGCCTCCTGGAACGCCTCCTGCGCCTTTTCGGTGAACCGATCTAGTTTCATGGGAATATTCTTTCTTGTGATCAGGGCGACGGGCTAGCTCGCGCTGTCCCGCAGCGCCGTCACCAACTCGCGCTGCTTGTCGGACAGCCTGGTGGGGAGCTGGGCTTGGAGCGTCACGTACAAATCGCCGCGCGCCTGGGTGTCGCGGAGCTTGGGCAGGCCCTGGCCGCTCAGGCGGAAGACTTTGCCGTTCTGCGTGCCCTCGGGAATGGTCAGGGTCAGGTTTTTGCCGTTCAGCAGCGGCACCCGGAGCTTGCCGCCCAGCATCAGCGTGAAGATATCGACCGGGACAGTCTGGTAGAGCTGTTCGTTTTTGCGCTCGTAGCCAGGCTGCTCCAGGACATTGACCAGCAGCAGCAAATCGCCGCGCGCCGCGCCGCCGGCTCCCGGCCCGCCCTCGGTGGCCACGCGGATGCGCGAGCCGGTCTCGACGCCCGCCGGGATGCGGACATTGAGGGTGCGCATGCTGTGGCCGCTGACGCCGGCGCCGTTGCAGGTGGGGCAGATGGAGCGGGCGCTGACCCCGGAGCCGCCGCAGGTCTCGCAGGCGTTGGCCTGCTGGAGCTGGAGCGTGCGCTGGGTGCCGGTCATCACCTCGGCGAGGGTGACATCGATCGTGTGCTCGACGCTCTGGCCGCGCTGGGGGCGGTCGGCGGAGCCGTAGGTGTTGAAGCCGCTGGTGCGCTGGTTGCCCATCCCGCCGAACAGCGTCTCGAAGAAATCCGAGAAGTTGCCGCCGCCGCCGCCCATGCCGCCGGCCATGCCATCGCCGAAATCGACCCGGAAGCCGCCGGGCCGCGAGGCGTATTGGTCCCAGTTGAACCCGCCGCCCGCCGCCTGCGCCCGCTGCCAGTCCGAGCCGAACCGATCGTATTTTTCGCGCTTCTCCTTGTCGGAGAGCACCTCGTAGGCTTCGTTGATCTCTTTGAATTTGCGCTCGGCCTCGTTGTCGCCGGGGTTCATGTCTGGGTGATACTTGCGGGCCAGCGCCCGATAGGCCTTTTTGATTTCGGCCTCGGTCGCGCTTTTGCCAATCCCCAAAATTTGGTAATAATCTTTGTAATCCATCGTTGTCCTGCCACCATTGCATCACGATTCCAGCATAACCCAAGGTTGATGATACGCCTTGGTTAAAGCGGTGTCAAGGCAAAACGCCGCCTCCGGCGCCGGATTAACACTTCTATAGCGTTGGCCCGGCGGGCGCTCGTATGAGGGGCTGTCGTGGGTTGCGGAGGAGCTGTCCGTCGTCAGTCGTCAGTCGTCGGGGTTTGTCGCGTCGCGGCGTCATGCTCCTTCGCCAAGCGCCCATGGGTGCGAGGAGGGGTGGCGATTCGCGGGGCGTTCCTGACGGCTGACGACTGACGACTGACAGCCCCCTCCCCCATCTCGTGCTATGATGCGCCTATGCCGAACATGCGTCTTACAACCTTGTACCCGCCCCAGAGCCATGCGCGGCTGCGCTTCGGCAGCTACCTGCACACGCTGCTCACCAGCGAGGAGCCGGAGGCCGGCGAGCGGCGGGCGGGGCTTGACGAGGTGCTGACCTACGCCGCCGAGCGCGACTGGATCAGCGACGAGTCGACCGGGCGGCTGCGCGCCGGCGACGACTCGGTGGTGATCCCGATGTTCGACGAGCTGCTGGTCGCCCGCTGGCTCGACCAGGAGGGCTACGCGCTCAGCTTCAACCCGCCGGGCGCGCGCGGCCGGATCGGCGAGCTGCTGCTGGAGCGCGACGGCCGCTCGCTGTTTCTGGAGGTCAAGTCGCTGCTGCCGGCGGAGTCGCTGGTGCTGTATCAGGTGACAGTCGCCCGGCTGCTTGAGATCAGCGCCGCCATCCCGATCGCCGCCCGCCTGACGCTGGAGATCGATATCAGCGCCAACAGCGGCCTCAACACCAAGGAGCTGCGCCGCTACCTGGAGACCGGCGCGACCTATCTGCTGGAGGGCAGCGCGCCGCCGCCGGCCTACATGCACAGCTCCGGCGTGCGCCTGCGGGCGGTGGCCTGCGCGCCCCAGCCGGGCGCGGCCTCTCTCCAGCTGGAGATCAACGGCGACGTGTGGCCCGATCAGCTCGCCATCGCCCAGCGCCTGCAAAGCGAGCGGCTCTGGCGCACGATGCGCGGCGGCTACAGCCAGCTGCCCCACAACGGCCCGCCGACCATGATCATGGTGATCGACCACACGGCGCCGCTCGGCCTGGAGGCCTGGCTGGCCCAGATCCAGGAGATGCTGCGGATGGGCCGCCACCGCCACCTCAGCGCCATCATGCGCCTGCTGGCCGCCGATCTCTGGGCCGACCAGCCGCAGCCGATCATTCTGCTCAACCCCAAGGCGATCGTCCCGCTGGAGGCGGACGCGCTCACCAGCGCCCCCGAGCGCTGGCTCTGCGTCCTGCCGCCCTAGCGGTTGGAAAGGAGCCATCGAAATGCGATTCAAGCTGCTGCTTTGTCTGCTCCTGCTGCTGGTCGCCTGCG
>DASWWB010001310.1:0-1506 GCA_036406115.1 Herpetosiphonaceae bacterium | reverse complement strand
GAATCGATGCGGCAAGCGCGGACTTCACAATAGGGATATCTGTGACGCTTTGGGCGCGCTGTGCGAAAATCTTCTTGCTTTTCAGATGTTGAATCAATGGATCGAAGCCAGTGTCTTTGGAGATGATGTGAAAATAGGCGTCGGGCTCCTGGGCCGCTAGCTGGCCGATGTAGAACGCGATATGAAAATCGAGAGCATTCGCGCCGTTGCCCGAAATTTTGATGTACTCGGCTCTCTCGCCGATCTTTTGCAGGGCGGCTGCGACATCAATGGCGATTTTTGTCTGATTGATGCCAATAAAGATCAAAACCTTAAAGTGTTCCTGATTAAGGCATTCGATGGTAGCCGGCTGGACATTTTCATAGTCAATCAGGACGAAGTTTGTTCTCAAGCATGGTTCCTTGATGATAACGCGGCTATGGGAGAGCCGTTGCTGCTTTCACAGGCAACACTACCATATCCTCGATCACGGGGTCAACGAGGGATTGGCCTCGCCTGCCATCCGGGCTGAGGCCGCATGGCGACCGCCCGCTGCCACTACTGCCAACCGCCGATCGCGAACCAAGCGGCCAAGTTCTGCCCCAGCTGCCGCCAGCCCCAGATCCTGCGCGACCGCTACCGCCTGACCCGGGTTCCTGTTCCGCCACACCGGGCAAGATGATCACTATCGCGTGTATGTGATGAGCGACGGGCGCTGGCGATTTTCGCTAGCCGCGCCCGGGTAAATCGGCGCCGCGCTGCTGGGCGAAGGCTATGTGGCCGAGCTGAGCGCTTCGCCGGCGGTTGTCAATCGTATCTAGCCTTATGTCAATGAAACTCAATCCATGCTCTTCGTCAACGGGGAATACGCGGCGCTGCTCGACACCTCGGCCAAGCTGGACGCCGGCAGCGTCTGGGTGGCGACGGGCCTCGACGGCGGCGACAAACTCCCGAACAGCGCCACCAGCTACGAGAACTTCAGCTTGAGTCTGCTGCCCTAGCCTCGGCGCCGGGCGGCGTCAGTCGATTAAAAAGCGGGGCGGCGGGATGCGCTCCCGCCGCCCCGCCGCCTGCCGGCGCCTCAATCCGCCAAGCGCGGCTCCAGGGCTGCGCGCAGCTCGGGCGGATCGGTTATGTCGATCACGACCTGGGGCGTGCGGTGCCATGCGGCGCAATCGCGCAGCGCCCATGCCAGGTCGGCCAGCAGCTCATCCGTCAGCGGGACGCCCGGCTCCAGGTGCAGCGCCTTGACGCGGAAGATCCCGGCCTTGCGCTCGGCCTTGGCGTCGACTCTGCCGACCAGCGTGTCGCGCCAGAGGATCGGCAGCGTGAAATAGCCGTAGCGGCGCTTGGCGGCCGGCGTGTAGCACTCGATCTTGTACTCGAAGCCCCACAGCGCCAGATTGCGCTCGCGGTCCCAGACCAGGCTATCGAACGGCGAGAGCAGCGTGGTGAGCGTGGCCGGCGGCGGGCCGTGCTCCAGCCAGCCCCGGTGATCGCAGTGGACGTAGGCTGGCTCGTCCCAGC
>DASWWB010001309.1:0-8821 GCA_036406115.1 Herpetosiphonaceae bacterium | reverse complement strand
CAGCCGCTTGATCTCGTGCAGCGCCTGGTCCTTGACGTATTGCGGCGCGTCAAGCTCGGCGACTTTGCGCCGCAGCTCGTCGATCGGATCGCCGTCGTCGTCGTCCTCGCCCAGCTCCTTGCGGATGACCCGCATCTGCTCGCGCAGGAAGTATTCCTTTTGGCTCTGGTCGAGCACGTCTTTGGTCTCGGATTGGATTTTCGCGCGCAGGCGCAGCAGCTCCAGCTGGCGGGCCAGGATGCTCTGGACGTGGTTCAGCCGGTCCATCGGGTCGATGGTGTTGAGCAGGCGCAGGCGGTCCTGGAAATCGAAGGCCGGGCCGTAGGTGACGAGATCGGCCAGGTGGCCGGGGGTGGTGATGCGGTGGACGAAGGCGATCGCCTCCGGCGGCACTTCGCCCAGGAAATCGACGAAATCGCTGATCTGCTGCTTGACCGTCTCCATCAGCGCCTCGACTTGCATGCCCTCGGGCTCGTTGTCGGGGATGGCGCGGCAGGTGACGCGGTAGAACGGCTCGCTCTGGACGCAGTCGGTGATCGAGGCGCGGGTCAGCCCCTCCAGCACGATCTTGACCGTGCCGTCGGGCAGCTGGGTGAAATCCTCAAGGCGGGCGATCACGCCGATCGCCGGCAGATCCTGCTGCTCATGACCCTTGTAGCCCTCGATCTCCGCCTCGGAGACGAAAATCAGCAGAACCTGGCGGTCCTCCTGCATGGCCTGCTCCATGGCCCGGTAGGATTTGCCCTGGCCAACCTGGAGCGGCACAGTCATGTGCGGCATAATCACAATTTCACCTAGCACGACCAGCGGCAGTGTTCGTTCGCCGCCGGCGCGCGCTCGATTGTTTTCACGAGACATAACGTCGGTCCTCATTTCTTTCGTGACTATCCGGCACGAGTGCGATTGTTTTCTGTGTCAACATATAGTATACGGCATATTAGGGGAGGTCTCAACAGGCGTGCAAATTTGCCACTCTCCGCCGTGATGGTTTTTACGAATGGTTAGCAGGGTATTAGACAACACGCTTATTATCTTCACCACTAGGGTCGCAGGGCCAGGGCCGCGTACCCTCCCGGCGGTTACACGAACATCAAGTAAGGCCAGGAGTCGTCGGCGCTCTTCAAAATCGGCTAAATCTGAGCCGTGCTGTAATTCGCTAATGAACTCCGAGACGGCGGCGACTCCAGAGGCAGTCACTACGGCTTCGGCGCGTTGTTCTAGTTCGGCCCTTGCCCGTTGAAACTCCTCTAGCTCGTCCTGTAGCTCACTATGCTTCGTCGCCAGCAAGTCCTTTGGCAAGGTGCCATCAAGAAACAAATCTACAAGGCGGGATACCTGCTGGTGTCGGACCTCTTCTTGTTCCTTTATTCGCATAATCCGATCTACAAGTTCTGCCTGCCGTTCGTCGCTTTGCTGTTGCCGCCGGTCTAATTCTGCCGCCGCTTGCTGCGGGTCAAGCAAGCTGTTGATAACCCAATCCCAGACCAACTCGTCTACTGGTTTTGCGGGTAGATGAGCGTCGGGGCAGCGCTCACCCTCCAGTCGGATCGGTCGGGTGGAGCAGCGATAATACAAATACGTTTTGCCCTGGTTGCCTACGTTGCAGCCGGTACGGGAATATCCGCAAGTACAAAAAATGCGGCCTGCCAGCAAGTATTCATACTTGGATGGGCGTCCCCAACCTTTTTGCAGTCCTCTTTTGCGGCGTTCCTTAGCAGCTTCCCACAGGGCGGGGTCAATAATGGCCGGGACCTATTGATGGTAAGTCTTGCCGCCTACGTTCTGTATTGTCTCACCCTTATAGGCTGGATTCGCTAGAATAGGGTGAATCGATGTTATTTGCCAACGCCCTTGCTTGCCTCGGTTGGCATAGCTGCCGTCTAAGTCTACAGCGCGTAGATGCCCCTCTGCGGTCAGGCGTAGGGCTATCTCTTTTGCCGACAGCCGTTCGTAGACATACATTTGGAAAATGAGCCGGACGGTGGCCGCTGTAGTGTCGTCTATCTCCCACCGCGCATCCCTTCCCCCGCCCATTCGCCGATAACCGAACGGTGGGCGACCACCTCCTATAATCTTACCCGCCTCAGCTTTGGCCCGGAGGCCTCGGGTTGTTCGTTCCTTGACTAGCTGGGCCTCCCTGTGAGCTAAAACGGCTTCTAGATTATCTTGCTGTATTGTATCGTCGCTCGTAGCTGACCCACGCGCGGCAATATGTAGCGTTGCTCCTAACCCACGCACTGTTTCCCGTGTGAGCACAGAATGTACGAAGTCCCTATTCAAGCGGTCTAATTGGTAGACAATGAGATTACACGCGTCGCCTTGCCGTAGCAATTCCAAGGCCGCATACAATCCTTCACGCTCGGCGTCAAAGCCGGATTGCGCATCGAAAAAAGATGCAACCACCTCTAGACCGCAACGGACTGCATATTCCTCACATCCCTCACGTTGGGTTTGTAAGCTGGAGCCCCGCTGTTGGTCGATGCTGCTAATTCGAGTGTAGATGACTGCTTTATTGCTTGTGCTCATCTCGATGCTCCTATCTCGTGGGCTGTTGACCGGGCATTGTTTGCCAGTTCGGCTCGCCGTAACACTCCCGCTAATATCTAACATCTGCTGATATGCTTATACGCTGATTAGCGTATCACGATTTCCTAAAAAACGCAAGAGCTGTAAGGGCTCTGCGTTTAGCTTGCTGTTCCCGCTCAGAAGCGTGGCCTATTGACCCATTCTCACGCTGGAAATAGTTTACTCCTTCAGGAAGCGTTTGCTCATCCAGCCCTCGGTATTCTCAATGCGGACCTTTTGCCACAAAACCGAATCAGCTTGGACTGGTGTTTCACACAAAACCACAACCTGCGTCCCGCTTGGATAGTCACTGATACGATCAGCGTTCAAACTTGGCGCTGATCGTATAGTGAGGCGATCAACACCACGGATGGTTGCCTGACCGCAAATATCTGTTACTGTTGGTGTAGGCGCGATTGTAGCCTGCTGTGGTTGAGGAGTGGGACTTTCGGTAGCAAGGGGAGCTTGCTCGGTTGCCCCCTGAGATGGAGCAATGGGAGAGGTAATAAGCCAGGGAACGATCCATACAGCGATGCCTACGACGGCAAATCCTCCGTAGAACCGCTGACTGCGGCGGCGCTGCTCGTTATATAGTTTGTATTGTTGTTCATATAGTCGGCGTTTGTGGTTATAGGATTCTGCATCTTCGAGCAGCTTAAATTGCTCTTGAAATTTAACCGCAAGCATTTCTCCATCCCATAATTCGATGGGTTTTCCGCGAGCAAATTCGTGTCCCTGTTTTGTGAATTGTCCTGTGGTAACTAAAAATGCGCGATCAGCCCGTGCATGTGACCGAGCACCTTCTAATTCGCGAATAATATTTGGTGCCACATTGGCGCGATACCGTTTACATTGAACAATACAATATTCACCACCATAAAATCCTTGAACATCAACTCCATGATCACCTCGACCTCCAACTCTCTCAACATTTTTCCATCCTAAATCCTTAAGCAAGTATTGAATACGTATCTCAAACTCTGTAGGTGAAAGGTCTAGTACACTACGAAACATGATCCTTCCTCGATCATTTCGTTCCCACTCACTATGCTGCCATTGACTTTGAATTCGCTCCCATTCTCTAATATATGGCTTTTGTTCCCTCCAATGCATTAGATACATCACTATTGGAATCAAAAAAACACCTATTATGATACCTTGTAGATATTCAAAACTAATGCCCTGATCTAATAGGATATTCCAATCTGGCATGAAAGCTCCTCTGCGATATTGATTGTAATATTGGCTTTCAATCAGATATAAATGAATTGATAATGTGAGTTATCCTTTTATCTTTTGTCGAAAAACGATATATGCTGCCCTGATTTTATCTTCTTCCACATTCATTGCCCGAATGTCAGCAGGGAGCCTTCCTGCTCGAAAATACAAGATATCAACATCGATATCAAGAATTCGGGCAAATTGCTCTATAAGATGATCAGAGGGGGGATTGCGACGATCTCGTTCTATATCATTTAGATACTGCGGTGAGATAGCTTCTCCATCTTCTTTCTGCACTTTTGCTGCCAGGTCCTTCTGACTAATATCCAACCTCTTCCTGGCCTCCGATAGGATCTGACCAAATGTCATGATTGCTTCCTAATGAGAATATATGTCCTTGGCGGATCGGTGTCTGTGAATATTCTATGCTGGTTAATCGTTGTTGTGAATGAAATGAGGACACACTCTGGATAATAGCTTGGTGGTGGGGGTAAAAGCGGCAAGCGCCAGAATGCCGCTTGCCGCCGGGATCGATCGATATTAACGCTACGCTAGCAGAGATTGATCGAGCAGGCTGTTGTCGAACTGCAAATTGTAAAGCCGGGCGTAGAGGCCGCCAAGCTCCAGCAGCTCGGCGTGGGTGCCGATCTCCGCCAGCCGGCCGTGCTCGATCACCGCGATCCTGCTGGCGTTCTTGATCGTCGAGAGGCGGTGGGCGATGACGAAGGTCGTGCGGTTCTGCATCAGCCGCTCCAGCGCCTCCTGGACCAGGCCCTCGGACTCGCTGTCCATGGCCGAGGTCGCCTCGTCGAGGATGAGGATGCGCGGGTTCTTGAGCAGGGCGCGGGCGATCGCCACCCGCTGGCGCTGGCCGCCCGAGAGCTTGACGCCGCGCTCGCCGACCAGCGTCTCGTAGCCGTCCTCGAAGCGGCTGATGAACTCGTGGGCGTTGGCCGCCCGCGCCGCCGCGAGGACATCCTCCTCGCTGGCCTCCAGGTTGCCGTAGCGGATATTGTCGTTGATCGTGCCGCCGAACAGCAGCGTCTCCTGGGGCACGATGCCGATCTGCGAGCGCAGCGAGCGCAGCTGCACGTCGCGGATGTCGTGGCCGTCGATCCTGATGCCGCCGCTGCTCACATCGTAGAAGCGGGGGATCAGATTGACCAGCGTGGTTTTGCCGGAGCCGCTCGGCCCGACCAGCGCCAGCACCTCGCCCGGCGCCACCTCCAGCGCGATATCGCTCAGCACCGGCGCGTCGCGGCCGTCGCCGTAGGAGAAGATGATGTTGTCGAAGGCGACCCGGCCATCGATCGTCCCCAGGGCGACCGCGCCCGGCTTGTCGGCGATCTCGGGCTCGGTGTCGAGGATGCCGAAGACGCGGGCGGTGGCGCCCAGCGCCTCCTGGAGCTGGCTGTAGATGCCGGTGAAGGTGCCGAGCGAGCCAGCGATCGCGCCGGCGTACATCAGGAACGCCACCAGCCCGCCGACAGTCATCGTGCCGTTGTAGACCTGGCGGCCGCCGAACCAGAGCACCAGCACCAGCGAGCCGAAGCCGAAGAACGACACCAGCGGCATGAACTGGGCGCGGGTCTTGGTCCGCTGCATCGACGAGCTGAAGGCCCGCTCGATCGCGCTGGTGAAGCGGCCGATCTCGTGCGGCTCGCGGGCGAACGACTGGACGATCCGCACGCCGGCGATTGTCTCCTCCAGCACCGCCGTCGCGTCGGCCAGCCGGTCCTGGGCGGTGAAGGAGAGCGCGCGCAGCCGGCGGCCGAAGTGGATGCCCAGCGCCATCAGCAGCGGGATGATCAGCAGGCTGACCGTCGTCAGGCGCCAGCTGATGGTGATCATCAGGGCGAAGCTGCCGACGAACGAGATGATGTTTTGCAAGAGCGAGGCGATCGAGGTGGTGGTGACAGCCTGGATCAGCGTCACGTCGTTGGTGACCCGCGAGGTGATTTCGCCGACCCGCCGCTCGTTGAAGAAGGAGAGCGAGAGCCGTTGCAGATGGGCGTAGGCCTCGATCCGCAGATCGGCGATCGCCCGCTCGCCGACGTAGGAGATGAAGTAGCTTTGGATGAAATTGAAGACCATCTGCAAGATGAACACGCCCAGCAGCGCCAGCGCCACCAAATTGAGCGTGCCGGCGTTGCTCGGCTTGGCGACCGTGTCGACCAGCCATTGCACCGAGATCGGCAGCAGGAGGCCGATGGAGCTGGAGGCCATCAGGGTGACAAGCGCCAGCGCCAGCTTCCAGCGATAGGGCGCCACGTAGCGGAAAAGCCGCCGCCACTCCAAGTCGCGCAGGGCGGCGCTTGGTTTTTGCTCGGTATCCGCTGCCGGCTGTTTCGCGCCCCGGCGTGCCCGTATCTGCTGCATAAGACCCTCACCGTAGAACAACACTTGCATTGTACGCCGGGCCCCGGGGCTGTCAACGCTCCAGTCCGGCCGCTGAAGGTTAGCAAGTGTTACCGTCCGCGCCTCAGCGGTCGCGGTCTTTCATCGCGCGCTCGATCTGGCGCTTGGCGTCGCGATCGGCGATCGAGGCGCGCTTGTCGTGCAGCTTCTTGCCCACGGCCACGCCCAGCTCGACTTTGGCGCGCCGGCCGCGCATATACACCCGCAGCGGCACCAGGGTCAGGCCCTTGGCCGAGATCTGGTGGACGAGCTTGTTGATCTCGCGCCGATTGAGCAGCAGCTTGCGCGGGCGCATCGGCTCATGGTTGAAGTAGGCGCCGCTCTGCTCGTAGGGCGCGATATGGGCGTCGTAGAGAAAGACCTCGTTGTTGTAGATCCGAGCGTACGAGCCGCGCAGCTGGACCTTGCCGCCGCGCACTGATTTGATTTCGGTGCCGGTCAGGACAATCCCCGCCTCGTAGGTCTGCTCGATGAAATAATCGTGGCGGGCCTTGCGGTTCTCAGCGAGGGTGACGGTCTCCGAGTCTTTGGCCATGGCGCGCTCCTGGGAGGAAACAAACGAGGGCAGGGTCGCGCCCTGCCCCCGCGAAAGCATCGGGTTAAGTTTAGCTGCTCTTCTTTTCGCTGGGCAAGAACCGGGTGAGTTTGGTGCCGCAGGTGGAGCAGGTGCCCTTCAGCGCGCGGCGGCCGTTCTCCATGGTCTCGATTTTGGCGTCCTTGATGGGGCGCTTGGTCTTGCACTTGACGCAGTACGCCTCGTTGTTTTCGTCGGCCATTGGTTTCACCTCCTATGCGAAAAATATGTCTTACTATACCACATTTCGTGCCAGCGTAAAGTGTAAATTGTTTTAGCCTTGGAGCTGTAATGCGATAGCGGCGGCGCGGGCGGCCTCGGCGAAGCCCGGCCCCGCGTCGGCGTAGAGCACCGACCGCGAGGCGCTGATGATCGTGCGCTCGCCGCCAGCCGCCAGCGCCGCCGCCATGTCGGCGCCCTGCGCCCCGACGCCCGGCACCAGGATCGGCATGCCGGGGCAGAGCGCCCGGACCTCGGTCAGCTCGCGCGGGTAGGTCGCGCCGACCACCAGGCCGCAGTTGCCGGCCCCGTTCCACTGGCTGGCCGCCAGCCGTGCGACGCGCTCGTACAGCCGCTCGCCGCCGGCCAGCTCCAGGTTTTGCAGGTCGTCGCCGCCTGGATTCGAGGTGCGGCAGAGAACGAAGCAGCCGCGATCCTGCCGCTCCAGGAACGGCGAAAGCGCATCGCCGCCCAGGTACGGGCTGAGCGTCACTGCGTGGGCGCCAAGCTCATCGAAGGCCGCCTCGGCGTAGGCGCGGGCGGTCGAGCCGATGTCGCCGCGCTTGGCGTCGAGGATCACCGGGATGTGCGCCGGCACCGCCGCGATCGTCGCTTTCAGCGCCTCCCAGCCGGCGCGGCCCAGCGCCTCGTAGAACGCGCTGTTGGGTTTGTAGGCGCAGACCAGGTCGCTGGTCGCGTCGATGATCTCCCGGTTGAAGCGGGCGACGCCCTCGGCGTCGCGCGGGATGCCTGCCGGCAGCCGCTCCAGATCCGGGTCGAGGCCGACGCAGATCCACGAGCGATTGCTTGACGCGGCGGCGCACAAAGTTTCGAGAAATGTCATACACCATCCGTTCTAAACGCTGATTGGCCGCGCTGATTTTAGGCAGCGGGCGCCGGCCCG
The DNA here is from genome assembly GCA_036406115.1 of Herpetosiphonaceae bacterium. Classification (GTDB taxonomy): domain Bacteria; phylum Chloroflexota; class Chloroflexia; order Chloroflexales; family Herpetosiphonaceae; genus DASWWB01. Next base: position 920 of record DASWWB010001309.1, on the reverse strand, counting down.
TCAAATGGCAGCGTCAGGAAGATGCGGACATCAGTCTCACCGTGCGAGGTGTCCATGTCGTATTCCAGGCCGGAGCGGCGGACCAGCGCCAGCATCGGCGCGTTCTCCGCCGCCACGTAGGCCGTCAGGTAGCGCAGGCCGCGGACCAGGGCCACCTGGATGAGCAGATCGAAGATAAAGGCGCCGACGCCCTGGCCCTGGAAGTCGTCGCGCACCAGCAGGGCGAACTCGGCGGTGTCGTCGGTCGCGCCGGCCAGCCGCGCCACCGCGATGATCCGATCCGCCCCGCCTTCGTCCAAGATGGCGACCAGCGCGTCGGCGGTGTGCGGGTCGAGGTCCGACAGCTCGGCGGCCTGCTCGCGGACTTTGGCCGGCGAGACGCCGGTCATCACCCGGCCGAAGCGGCGCCAGAGCGTTTCGGCGGAGAGCCTGGAGTACAGCTCGACCAGCAGCGGGGCGTCGGCGGCGGTGATGTGGCGGATGAGCAGCGGCGTGCCCTGGCGGGTCGTCCAGTGCAGCACCGCGCCGTCGTGCGGGAAACTGGCTTCGGGCTGATTCATACGGCTCCTTCTGCTCCTTGGGCCGGCCCGGATTGGGGCAGGGCGTGGCCGAAGCGGTAGAGGACCCAGGCGGCAGCGGCCAGGGCCAGGGCGGTCAGGCTGAAGGGCAGCAGCGCGGTCTGTCGTTCGTAGAGCCAGCCGCCCAGCGGGGCCGCCACCACCGCGCCCAGGCTGCCCACCACGCTGTAGAGGCCGAACGAAACGCCGCGCTGCTCGGCGGGCACGGCGTTGCTCAGCAATGCCAGGACCGCCGGCAAGTACAAGCTGTAGGCCAGCGCCTCGCAGGACCAGACCAGCGCTGCCCAGCCCAGCGAGGGCAGCAGCGGCAGCGCCAGGTACACGCCGGCGCTGACCGACAGG
>DASWWB010001308.1:0-2071 GCA_036406115.1 Herpetosiphonaceae bacterium | reverse complement strand
CGCCGCCGGCATGCTCGCCGCCCAGGCCGAGGCCGAGCCCAGCGCGCCGCGGCTGCTGGAGCTGCTGCTGGACAGCCAGGCCGCCTGGCCGCGCTTCGCCGCCGAGCTGGAGGCGGCCGCCGGCATGGCGATCGATTACCGGACCGAGGGCACGCTGCTGCTGGCGCTGGACCGTGACGACGCCGAGCGGCTGCGCTGGCGGCATGGCGTCCAGCGGCGGCTCGGCCTCGACACCGAGCTGATCTCCGGCGCCGAGGCCCGCGCCCTGGAGCCGCACCTGTCGCCGGCGGTCACGGCGGCGCTGCTCAGCCCGCGCGACCATCAGGTGGACAATCGCAAGCTGGCCGAGGCGCTGCGGCGGGCCTTCGCGGCGGCGGGCGGTGTTTTGCGCGAGCGGACGCCGGCCCGCGAGCTGCTGGTCGAGCGCGGCAGGGCGCGCGGCGTCCGGCTCGACGGCGAGACGCTGGCGGCGGAGACTGTCATCCTGGCCGGCGGGGCCTGGTCGCGGCTCCTGCCCGGGCTGCCCGAGGCCGCGCTGCCGCCGGTCCGGCCGGTCAAGGGCCAGATGCTGGCGGTGCGGATGCCGGAGATTCCTCTGCTGAGCCGGGTGGCGTGGGCGCCCGAGGCCTATCTGGTGCCGCGCGCCGACGGCAGGCTGCTGATCGGCGCGACAGTCGAGGAGCAGGGCTTCGACACCGCGCTCACCGCCGGCGGCCTGCGCAAGCTGCTGGCCGGCGCCTGGGCCGCGCTGCCAGGCGTCGACGAGTGCCCCGTCGTCGAGACCTGGGCCGGCCTGCGCCCCGCCAGCCGCGACAACGCCCCGCTGCTGGGGCCGACGGCGGTGGATGGGCTGCTGCTGGCCTGCGGCCACTACCGCAACGGCATCCTGCTGGCGCCGGCGACCGCCGAGGCCCTGGCCGGCATGGTGCTGGAGGGCCGGACTGATGATCTGATCGCCCATTTCGCCCCGCGCCGCTTCGCCCCGGCTGCGGCGGCCCGACAGTGACAGCGGAGGTGACAGGTGAGCGATGAGATCATCACTGTGAACGGCGCGCCGCGCCCGTACCGCCCCCAGACGGTGCGCGAGCTGCTGCTGGAGTGCGGGATCGATCCCGAGCGGCCGGCGGTGGCGGTGGCGCTGAACGGCGCGATCGCCCTGCGCGCCGATTGGGCGGCGCTGGCGCTCAGGCCCGGCGACCGGATCGAAATTGTCAGGCCGCTGGGCGGCGGCTGAGCCTGGAAAGGAGCCCCCATGCTGCCCCAACCCTTGCGGATCGCCGACCGGCGCTTTGAGTCGCGCCTGTTTGTCGGCACCGCCCGCTATCCCAGCCAGCAGGTGATGCTGGACGCCATCGCCGCCAGCGGCGCCGAGATGGTGACGGTCGCGATGCGCCGGGTCCGCTTCGACGGCGGCGAGTCGATCTTCGAGCTGCTGGCGGGCCGCTACCACCTGCTGCCGAACACCGCCGGCTGCCACACCGCCCGCGACGCGGTGCTGACCGCCCGGCTGGCCCGCGAGGCGCTGGGGACGAGCTGGGTCAAGCTTGAGGTGATCGGCGACGAGCGCACGCTGTACCCCGATGTCGAGCAGCTGCTGATCGCCGCCCGCGAGCTGGTGAGCGATGGGTTCACGGTGCTGCCGTATTGCAGCGACGATCCCGTCGCCTGCCAGAAGCTGGAGGCGCTGGGCTGCGCCGCCGTGATGCCGCTGGGCGCGCCGATCGGTTCGGGGCTGGGCCTGTGCAACCCGGCCAACCTGGCGCTGATCCGCGAGCTGTGCCAGGTGCCGGTGATCGTCGACGCCGGCGTCGGCACGGCCTCGGACGCGGCGCTGGCCCTGGAGCTGGGCTGCGACGGCGTGCTGCTCAACACGGCGGTGGCCGGCGCCCAGGATCCGGTGCGCATGGCCGCCGCGATGCGCCATGCGGTCGCGGCGGGCCGCCTGGCCTTCGAGGCCGGCCGCATCCCCCGGCGCCGCTTCGCGCTGGCCTCCAGCCCGGCGGAGGGCTTGATTGAAGCCTGAGCTGCCGGGGCCGCTGCTGCTGATCGCCGGCCGGCTGCCGGGCCAGGC
>DASWWB010001307.1:0-4562 GCA_036406115.1 Herpetosiphonaceae bacterium | reverse complement strand
TCGGCCGGCACGCCCAGCTCGACGCCGATGTGGCAGTAGCCGCCGCCGTCGGCCTTGGGGTCGTCGGCGGCGTAGCGGACGATCTGGAATGCCGGGTTGTTCTGGGCGTCGAGCACGAACTGCGGGCGCGGGACGACATAGAACGTGTCGGGCTGCTCGTCGTCGCCGTAGTAATCCCAGGCGTAGCCTTGGGCGTCCTGGTAGGTGGCTTTGCGGGTGAAGTTCAGCATGGCGGCTCCTTGCTGGCGAGATTCAAACACGGCTGCCGGAGATGGAGGCGGCGAACTGGGCGAGCTGGCGCCACGCGGCGGCGGCGGCGTCGATCTCCAGCGACTGGATGATGCCGCCCAGCTCGCCCTGGCTGGCCTGGGCCAGCTGTTGGGAGACCGCCTGGTACTTGCCGATCAGCGATTGCCAGGTTTCCAGCACGTTCGAGAGCGCCGAGGTGGCGGCGGCGTTGTTCTGCTGGAGCGCGCCGGCCACCGACTGGCCCAGCACGAGACCGATCACGCCGGGCTGGTTGCCGGCGGCCTGGTTGACGCTGACGGCGATCTCGGAGCGCAGCTCGACGATTGCGATGCACGGCCCGAGGACGGTGCTGTTCAGATAATCGAGGCCCAGGCTGGCCTGGACCGACTGCACGATCTGGTCGCCGCCGGCGATGCCGCGGGCGAACTGGGCCAGGGCGGCGCCCAGCGCGGCGTAGTCGCCCTGCAAGACGCCGTCGTAGGCCGCGAGCCGGCTTTTGAGATCGTCGAGCGGCCCGCCCAGGTCGCCGAGCGCTGCCTGGAGGCCGCTCAGCTCGCCGGTCAGCTGCTGGCGGGCGGCCTGGTCGCCGGGATTGGCGGCGAGGCGCCGGCCGGCGGCGTCCATGGCGGCGGCGCTGTCGCCGAACGTCGCGCTGAAGCGGATGAAGGCGTCGGGGATCTGCTGGTTGTAGGCGGGGCAGAGGCTGGCGCGCCACTGCCCGGCGTGGATCGTGAGCGTCGTGAGCTGCTGGCGCAGCGTCGGGTCCAGGATGGCCCGCTGGTAGGCCGGGACGAGCGTCGCGGCGGCCTGGCTGTAGCGGGTGACCAGCTGGGCGGCGTTCACCCCGCCCTGGAGCTGGGCCTGGGCCGCGGTGGGATCGGGAGCGAGCATGGGTTCCTCCGGGGGCGGGCGCGGCGCCGGCCGCGCCCGCCGCGCGTGTTAGTTCAGCGAGTAGTTGGTGATCGGCGGCTGGACCGTGACCGAGTTCTGCTGCATCTTGGTGGCGAAATCGCTCAGCTGGCCCCAGGCGGTCTGGGCGGTCTGGATGTCGAGCGATTCGATGATCGCCGGCAGGTTCGGCGCCTCGGCCTTTTGCAGATCGTCGAGGACCGACTGGAGCTTGTCTTCCAGCGTCTGCCAGGTCTCCAGCACGTCGGACATGGCCTTGGTGGCCTGCTCGTTGGCGGCGACCAACGACTGGACCGAGCTGGTGATGCCGTTGAGCGCCGCCACCTGGGCCTGCTCGTCGCTCAGCTGCTGCTGGAGATCGTGCAGCTTGTCGAGATCTTCCGAGACCTTCTTGCTGAAGATCACGGTCCCGGCGATCGCCCCGCCGGTGGCCAGCACGCCGATGCCGATCGCCACCAGCGGCGCGGCCGCGCCCTCGGTCGCCACCGCCAGCGCCACGCCGACGACCACGATGAAGATCGCCACGCCCAGCCCGATCTCCGAGGACAGCGCCAGCTTGCTGTCGAGCTGGATCTGGTTCTGCACGTCGTTGATCTTGGCCTGGATTTTCTGCATGTCGGTTTCGTCGATCGCCACCGCCTTCTGGGCGTCGTTCTCGCCGGTCAGCAGGTTGGTGTGGTCGGCCTGGATGTCGTTGGCGAACTGGACCAGCTTGGCCTGGAGGTCGAGGATGGTCTGCTTCTCGGCGCCGAGGGTTTGCAGCTGGGCGTCGATCAGCGCGTTGATGTCGCTCTGCTGCTCGGGCGTCGGCACGCCGTGGATGTTTTTCAGGATGTCCAGGATCTGCTGGGTCGCCGGCATGAAAATGTTGGTGTAGTTGATGATGCTCTGCGGCACCTTCGAGAAAACCTGCGGCCCGAGATCGGTGACCCAGCTCTGGGCGTGCTGCTGGGCGGTGGTCAGCGACCCCTGGAGATTGGTGAACCAATCCTGCGGCTCGTCGGAGACCGGGTTGAGCTGGATGTTCTGCAAGGCGTGGGCGTAGGCGGTGATCGTGTTGTTGGCGTTGTAGTGGTCGGTCAGCACTTCCTGGGTCGCGTCGGTGGCGGGGGCGAGCGGCGGCTGGGTGTCGGTCAGCATGGTTGAATCTCCTTGCTAGGCTTGGCGGATCGATGGGTCAGGCGGCGACCAGGGCCGAGGTCGTGACCATCGGCAGCGCGATGGCCGGCGGGATTTGCAGATGGAGGGTCTGGACGCTATCGGCGAAGGTTTCGAGCTGCTGCCAGGCGCCCGTGCTGGCGGCCATGCCCTGGAGATCGGGGATGCGGCTGATGTCGATCTGGGGCTGGTCGAGCGTCACCAGCAGGCCGTCGAGCCGGTCGGCGATCCGGTCCCAGATCCCGCCCAGGTTGGCGAAGGTCAGCAGGGCCTGGGTGTTTTCGTCGTTGAGCTGCTGGAGGGTATTGACAAGCCCTTGTAGCATGGCAAGCTGCTGCTTGTCGGCGGCCAGCGTGCCCAGCAGGTCGGCGATTTTGTCAAGGTCCTTCTTCACATCATCGCTGTAGATGATCTCGCTGGTGATGGCCTTGCCGATATTGAGGATGCCGAGGGCGAAGCTGCCCAGCGCGAGCACGCCGCCGCTGATCACCAGGCCGAACGTCAGGCTGACGACCATGCCGAAGACAGCGGTGCCGTAGCTGATGTTCTCGCTGTCGGCCTTGTTGCTGTCGGTGGCCAGCTTCTGCATCAGCAGGCTGAGCTGCTCCTGGGCGGCCTCGATCGTGGCCCGCTCCTGGTCCTCGGCGGCGACGGCGACGGTGATCGCCGTCGCCAGCGTCTCGTGGTCCTGGAGCATCTGGGAGCGGAAGGCGTTGAGCTGGGACTGGAGCCCGCCGACCCGGCTCTGGTTGACGCCGGCCTGGCTGGCGAGCTGCCGGACGAGCGCCCGCAGGTCGCTCTGCTGATCGGCGCTGGGCCGGTTGGCGCCGGCGGCGGCGATCTCGGCCAGCAGCGGCTGCATCGTCGTGTTGACGGCGCGGAACAGCGTGGCGTAGTCGATAAACGACTGGCTGACGTCGGCCAGCAGATGCGGGCCGGTGCCGGTCAGCCAAGATTGGGCGGAGCGCTGGCTTGCCGCGAGGGTGGCGTTCAGGTCGTCGTACCACTCGGGGGTGGCGAGGAGCGGCGGCAGCACGGTGTTTTCCAGGGCGTGGACCCAGGTCGTGATGCTGGCGTTGGCGTTGAAGATATCGGTGAGCTGGCCAATCGTGTCATTGACATCCGGCGCTAACATGCGAGTGTCTCCTATGGCTCCGGCCGGGCCGGACTTCCGTTTCACAGCACAATGGTTGGTCAATCCCGACGGCGGATCGCTTGGCGGCGCGCCTCCTTTCCAGCAGCGATTGGCGGCAGTCTAGCCGGCGAGCGTGAGGGCATCGCGAGCGGACCGTGAGCCGCCGGCGGGATGATCGTGAGCCGGCCGGGAGCCCGGCGCGGCAGTTCGCAGAAAGGGCGCTATGACATCTCTCTCCATCGCGCTGCTGGGGCCGCCGGAGGTCCGGCGCGGCGCTGAGATCGTCGAGATTCCGATTCGCAAATCGCTGGCGCTGCTGGCGTATCTGGCGGTGACCGGCCGCCCGCAGCCGCGCGAGGCGCTGGCGGCGCTGCTCTGGCCCGAGGCCGACCACCAGCGGGCGCGCGGCGCCTTGCGCTACGCCCTCGCCGAGCTGCGCCGGGCCTTGGGGGATTGGCTCGTCGCCGACCGCCAGAGCGTCGGGCTGGATTGGAGCCGCGAGATCCTGGTCGATGTGGCGGCGTTCCGGCGCGGGGCGGGCGCGCGCGATCTGGCCGGCCTGCGGGAGGCGGCCGAGCTGTGGCGCGGCGATTTCCTCAGCGGCTTCAGCCTGGAGGACAGCCCGGCCTTCGATGACTGGCAGCTGTTCGAGGCCGAGGGCTTGCGCCAGGAGCTGGCCCGCTGCCTCGAAGCCCTGGTTGCCGGGCTGATCGGCGCCGGCCAGCCGCGCGAGGCGATCGGCCCCGCCCGGCGCTGGGTGAGCCTCGACGCCTGGCACGAGCCGGCCCACTGCGCGCTGATGGAGGCCCTGGCACGCTCCGGCCAGCGCCAGGCCGCGCTGCGCCAATACGACGCCTGCGCCCGCACCCTGGAGGAGGGCTTGGGCCTGCGCCCCTCGGAGGAGACCGAGCGGCTCCGCCAGCGCCTGCTGGCCGATCCGCCCCCCGCCCGGACCGGCGAACCCGCGAGCTTGGCGGACGCCGCGCCGCCGGCGCACAACCTGCCGCCCCAGCAGACGGCGTTCGTCGGCCGCGACGCCGAGCTGGCCCAGCTCGCCGCCTACCTGGCCGACCCGCAGCGGCGCCTGATCACCCTCGCGGGACCGGGGGGC
>DASWWB010001306.1:0-5296 GCA_036406115.1 Herpetosiphonaceae bacterium | reverse complement strand
CCGAGGCTGGCGTGATCCGGACCTATCTTGACTGGATCCTCAACCTGCCCTGGGCCACCGAGCCGATGCCCGCCATCTCGCTCACCCAGGCCCGCGCGGTGCTTGACGAGGACCACTACGGCCTGGAGAAGGTCAAGGAGCGCATCCTCGAATACCTGGCGGTGCGCAAGCTGGCCGGCTCCAAGATGCGCTCGCCGATCCTGTGCTTCGTCGGCCCGCCTGGCGTCGGCAAAACCAGCCTCGGCCGCTCGATCGCCCGCTCGCTGGGCCGGCCGTTCGTCCGCCAGTCGCTCGGCGGCATCCATGACGAGGCCGAGATCCGCGGCCACCGCCGCACCTACATCGGCGCGCTGCCCGGCCGGATCATCCAGGGCATGAAATCGGCCAAGTCGCGCCAGGCGGTCTTTATGCTTGACGAGATCGACAAGATCGGCGCCGATTTCCGCGGCGACCCGACCTCGGCGCTGCTGGAGGTGCTGGATCCCGAGCAGAACGGCACGTTCTCCGATCACTATCTGGAGATCCCGTTCGACCTGGGCCAGGTGGTGTTCGTCGCCACCGCCAACCAGCTCGGCCCCATCCCGGCGCCGCTGCGCGACCGCATGGAGGTGATCGAGATCGGCGGCTACACCGAGGATGAGAAGCTGTCGATCGCCCAAGGCTTCCTGGTGCCCAAGCAGCGCGAGTTCCACGGCCTGGAGCCGGAGCAGCTGACGATCACCGACGAGGCCGTGCTCAAGCTGATCCGCGAGTACACCCGCGAGGCCGGCGTGCGCAACCTGGAGCGCGAAGTCGCCGCCCTGTGCCGCAAGGTCGCCCGCAAGGTCGCCGAGGCCCAGGACGAGCAGCCCGCCCCCGAGGCGGCGCCCGCAGAGGGCGAGAAGCCCAAGAAGCGCAAGAAGAAGGTCAAGCCGCTGGTGTTCAATCTCGGCGAGGCCGATGTGCCGCTCTATCTCGGCCCCGAGCGCTTCTCGTTCGGCCTTGCCGAGTCCGAGGATCAGATCGGCGTCGCCACCGGCGTGGCCTGGACCCCGACCGGCGGCGACATTCTCTCGTTCGAGGTCCTGCCGCTGACCGGCAAGGGCGAGCTGCGCCTGACCGGCCAGCTTGGCGATGTGATGAAGGAGTCGGCCCAGGCCGCGATGTCCTACGCCCGCTACCGGGCCGACGAGCTGGGCATCGCCCCGAGCTACTTCGACGAGCACGCCATCCACATCCACGTCCCCGAGGGCGCGGTGCCCAAGGACGGCCCGTCCGCCGGCATCACGCTGACCACCGCCCTGATCTCGGCCATGACCGGCCGCGCGGTGCGCCGCGACGTGGCGATGACCGGCGAGGTGACCCTGCGCGGCCGCGTGCTGCCGATCGGCGGGCTCAAGGAGAAGACGATGGCCGCCCACCGCGCCGGCATCAAGACCTTCATCCTGCCCAAGGAGAACGCCAAGGATATCGTCGATCTGCCGGAGAAGGTCCGCCAGGATCTCCAGCTCATCCCGGTCGAGACGATGGACGAGGTGCTGAAAATCGCCCTCATGCCCAAGCTCACCGTGCCGCCGATCGCCTGATCTCATCAGCTTGGAGAAAAAGCGCGAGGGCCGCTCCCGATGTGGGGGCGGCCCTCGCGCTTTTCGTCGCCTCGACTACAGCGCGTCGAGCTGCGCCAGATCGATTGACTGGAGACAATCCGGCGCCGGCAAGATCCACAGCCGGTCGTTCGAAAGCCAAAGCGCCCCTGCGTACGGCAGGTATGGCTCGGGCTGCCTGCGGTTCGGCCGCTCCTCCAATCGCACCAGGCGCCCCGCGCGGCGGGCCAGCAGCCCGCAGGTGGCGCTCGATGTGATACACAGATCGCGCGCCGAATCAATCGCCACATCTATCGGATACGGGGTGCGCAGCGAGCGCTTGGGCGGCGCGCTGACATGATCCCAGTCCCGACCGTCCCAGCGCCACAGCCCGCGAGAGGTCAGCGCCCAGACCGAGCCGTCGGGCGGGCACCAGAGCTTGATGACGTAATAAAAATGTTTGTGATCGGGCGGATCGATCTTGTGCCACGACTGCTCGTCCCACAGCCAGAGCGGTGTCGGGATGGGCGACCGCGCGCCACGGCTGGCCAGCACCATCGTCCCGTCCGCGCGGCAGGCCAGCGCGTTCACCGCCGAGTCATGGCAGGGCGGATGGGGGACGGGCTCCCACTCGACGCCGTCGGGGGAGCGCCAGGGGCCGTATCCCGACGAGCCCGCCCACAGGTAGCGATCCCCCTGGGCAACGATAGCGCCCGCGTCGGCGGGCGCTGCCAAAACGCTCCATCCATCCTCGCGCAGCGCCATCAGGCGGCGCGAGCACCCATACATCCGTCCGCGAAACTCGGCGAAATAGAGCAGAAATTCATCGCTCGGCAGCGGCCACTCGCGCCAAACGCCCTCATGATAGCGAACGACGCCGCCCCGCCGCTCGCGAATGCCGGGGAACCAGAAGCCGCCGGCAGAATCAACTTTCGGCATGTAGGGGACAAGCCGCGGCAGCCCCGGCGGGATCGGGATTGTTTCCGCCTCGACCGCAAGAACGGGGAAGCGTTCATAGGGCTGCTTGCGCGGACGTTGGGCCACAGCGGCGCCTAGCGCAGGGTCGCAGCGCCGCCGAGCGGGGCGGTGCTGAGCTGGACGCGGTAGGCCTGCCAGCCGGCGCGGGCGCGCTCGTAGTGGCTGCCTGCCTCCTGGAGCCAGAGGGCGGCCTGGTTGGCGACGGCGAGGTTGTAGTTCGTGTAGTAGTCGAGCACCGCCTCGAAGGCCGACTGCTCAAGCTCGATGCCCTGCTTGTACTCGCCATGGTAGGCGGTCAGGACCGTCGGCGGCTCGATGGCTTCGAGCGCGGTGTAGGCTAGGCGCAGCCGGTCGCGGTAGGCGCGGGCGGCCTCGATCTGCGCCGGCGCCTGGGTGGTTTTGGAGCTGGCGTCGCGATACTCCTGGGTGGCGGCCTGGAGGCCGGAGCGCAGCTCCTCGACCTGGCTCAGGTAGCGCAGGATCTGGGCCTGATTGACCTCGGCGGCGCTCAGGGCCGACTGCTGGACAATGCCGCTCCCAGGCGCCGGGAGCGGTACGCGCGCCGCATCGGATGAGAGGGCCTGGAGGGACTCGGCCTGGGCCAGCCGGTAAAAAGCCGCGGTGCCGGCGATCAGGACCATCAGCCCGACCAGCGTAGCCAGGCGCAGGATGGAATTGGTGCGCAGCGACGAGCGCCAATCCTGCCACCAGGACGTGGCCGGCTCATCGGCGGGCGACGCGGGCTGGGCAGGGATCGCGATCTGGCGCACCTTGGACTGGGCAGGCGGCGCCTTGGCCAGAGCGTTGCGCTGGGCGATCCACTCCAGGCCTTTGCGGGCCTGGGCGTTCTGCGGATTGAGCTTGAGCGCCGAATGCAGGCAGAAGGCGATATCGTGGGGCTCGTCGAGCACGCCGCTGAGCCAGAGCCAGGCTTGCTCATGGCGCGGATCAAGCTGGACAGCCTTGGTGAGCAGGCCGGCGGCGACCCGGCGCTGGCCGCCGCGCGCGGCTGCGATGCCGCGCTCGTACAGGCGCTGGGCCTCTTTGCTGTAGGTGGTGATGGAAGCTTCTGACATTGTTATTTATCCGGGATATAGCCGTTAAGCGTGCGTTGGATAATCACAGGATCCTGCTTGAGCGAGTCGCGGATGTACTCCCAGTTCTTCGGGTCCTCGTTGCCGAGGCGCCAGATCGCGATCCCCGCCAGGTCCATCTCGCGGACCATATCGAGCTTGGCCGTCAGCGAGCGGTAGTTGGAGAACCAGACCGTGCGCCCGGCGTAGTTGAACGTCGATTCCTGGACCGGCCCCTGGCTGTCTTGCTCGACCAAGCTGACCCGCGGCTGGTAGTCGGCGATAATCTGATTGACATCGGTCCAGGTCCGCGAGTAGGCCTCCTCGCCCGCGCCCCAATCGTAGGCGTAGAAACAGATGCCGATCTCGATCTTGGCCGGGTCGACCAGCTTGCTGGCGTACTCGGCGACCGAGCGCACCCAGTAGAGCGGGGCGATCGGGCCGGGGCCGGAGCCGCGCCAGCTGTAGTCGTAGGTCATGATCCGCAGCCGGTCGACCAGCGGCCCGAGGGCCTCGTAGTCGTGGAAGCCGACTTTTTGGTTGTGGGCGTGGACCGCGATCGTCAGCAGCTTGTTCTTGGCGTGCAGGGCGGCGCTCAGCTCGCCGATGAAGGCCGTGTACTCATCAGTCATGTCGGCGGTGAGGCCCTCGTAGTCGATGTCGATCCCATCGTACTCGTAGGCCATCACTTCTTCGACAATAATATTGATATGCTTGGTGCGCAGCGCGGGATCGGCGATGAGGATCGAGGCGGCCTCGGCGTCTTCGATGTTGTGGATGGTCGGGATGACCAGCACATTATTCTCGCGGGCGAGCCGCACCAGCTCCATATCGCGGGAGCCGATGTCGGCGACCAGCCGGCCGTCGCGGTAGATGCCGTACCAGAACGGGCTGACCTCGTCCAGGATATCTTTGTTGGCCTCGAAGGTGGCGCGGGCTGCCTCGGCGTCGAACGAGGTCGGCAGCCAGGCTGCCACGTAGCGGCCGGTTTTGGGATGGACGCTGGCGGGAGACTGGGTTCCCGGCAGCTCGGCGCCGCCCTGGCCGACGTTGTCAGGCAGCGGCTCGAGGGTGGCCGGCACGATGGTCGGCACGGGGATCGTCGTGGGGAGCGAGGTGATGTTGGAGGCGGCCTCGATCTGCTCCAGGCGCGCCGCGTAGTCCATCCGGAGGGCGATAAAGCTTACAACCATTGCGAGCCATGCCACCAGCGCCAGCCCGACGACAATGCGGAAAAGATATCGGTACATACGCCTCAGTGCCCTAAATGGCCTCGCAGCGGAGCCGCCATTGCTTGATGATGTGGGAATCGCCTGCCCGGATCTCGCAGCAGACTATCATACGAGTATCAGACTGTCAAGCATTTTCGCACAGATGTGCGGGTCGCTTGGTGGGAGGGTTAGCTATCAGGTATCAGCTGTCAGCTGTCAGGGCGGGCCGCAGCGCGACATAGCGCCTCTGGCCGAATCCTGATAGTCGATAGCTGGCAGCCGATAGCTGATCCTACCCCCCGCAGCGCATCCCCACGAACTGCATCCACTCGCTGAAATGGGCCGGCGGCGGCAGGTCGGCGACGGCGGCGACAGCGCCCTGGGCGTACAGCTCGCCGTAGCGATCGGTGATGAACCAGCCGCCCCCGGCTTCGGGCGGCAGAAAGCGCTGGCGGGCGGCGCCGTCGGCGTC
>DASWWB010001305.1:0-4481 GCA_036406115.1 Herpetosiphonaceae bacterium | reverse complement strand
CGGCCGAGCCGGCCTCGTCCGCCAGCAGGGCCATGGCCAGGATCGAGGCGGCGAGATCCGCGCCGCCGGCGGCCGGCAGGCTGCGCTCCAGGGCCGCCAGCCGCTCCGAGTTGATCGCGCCGCCGAGCCAGGCGGCCGCCGAGGAGGCGCGCCAGCGGGCGATCGCGCCGGCCTCCAGCCGCAGCAGCGCCGTCAGGTTTCCCAGCAAGATGTGCTGTGCGTCGGCGTAGGCGCCCCACCAGTCGCCGCGCCGGAGCCTGGCCCAGGTCCGCAGCGCGTAGTACCAGAAATCGCCGCTGACCTGGGCGAAGGTTTCGGCCGGATCGGCGGGCGCCAGCGATCGGCCGACCAGCAGCTCGGCGGCGGCGCTCAGCTTGCCGCCGGTCGCGTCGTGCAGGACGAACGACGCGGTGCTGAGCGGGGCGTTGGGCCAATCCAGGATGCGCTCGACGCCGGACTCGGGGTGGAAGGCGAAATCGACCCGCAGCGGCGCCGGCTGGGTGTCGTAGATGGTCCAGGGGTGGCCGATGCCGCCGACATAGGCCAGCAGCAGGCGGCCGAACTGCGCCGCCCACTCCTTCCACCCGGCGCGGAACGCCGCCAGGTCGCCATCGCGCACGAACAGCGCCAGGTCGAGATCCGACCAGGGATCCGCCCGGCCCTCGCCGCCGGAGCCGTACTCGACGAGGCCGGCGATCCGCCCATCCTCCCGCGCCGCCGCGACGATCGCCGCCAGCATCTCCGCGCGCGCCGCCGCCATCCGCTCCGCGTCCCGTCCGTCCATGGTGCTCAATCTCCCTCGCCCGCGCGGGCCGCAGGCGCATGCAGCCGGCCAACGACGCCACGGCGGACGCGCGCCGACGCCCATTCGCCCTCGATAAGCTCATCTGCCATCTGGCGGGTCGGCGTCGGCGCGCGGGATTGTCGCTGCCAGTCGCACATACTCGTCGGATTGGACGAAGGCGATGATCTCCCGCTGCCAGCGGGCGAGGTTGTCTTCCCATGGCGCCTGCTGGATCGCGGCGATATCGTCGCCAAGGATCAGCCTTGGGCCGGCTGGGAGATTGTCTGTCTGTGGCGGCGGCGCTGCGATAGTCGCGTCTCCCAGCGCGGCGATGATGCGGCGCTCCAGCTCTGAGCGGATGGGAACGAGCGCCGCATCGAAGTACAGGCGTCCCGGGATCGATGCTGGCGGCGCGCTGTCGAGAAACAGGCGTTGCGCGAGCTCGATGGCATGGGTCGCGCCGGCCGCATCCCGCACATCGAGCGTGATTGATCCGCCGTCAAGCGCGTACATTCCGTCCGTGATGATCAGCCGACCCAATTCCATATGCTCCTCCGCAGGCTATGCGCCGCATCAGTCGCGATCAGCCGCCGGAACCTGGAACGCGGCGGCTGCGGCTTGATCGATCTCGTCGAGCGCCAGGCTGCGGCCCGCGGCCAGGGCGGCGGCGAACTCCGCGCCGGGCAACCCCGCCTGGGCGGCGGCCAGCGCCTGGTCGTAGGCGGTGCGCTCGGTGCGCTCCAGCACGCTTGACCGGTCGGCGAGGATCCCATCGACGAAGCCGCAGAGCCGGGCGGCCCAGGCCGGCTGCGGCGCGCTCCGGCCCAGGCCCGCCGCCGCCCCCGCCAGGCCGGTGACCGCCTCGGCGAGGCCCTGCTGGTTGCCAAGGCTGGCGTGGAGGGCGGCGGCCTCGCGCAGGAAGCCGATCGCCTCGCCGTCGCGGCCCTGGCGCAGCGCCGCGTAGCCCAGATTGTTGAGCGAGTTGGCGATGCCGCCGGGCGTGCCGATGGCGCGGCGCAGCGCCAGGCTCTCCTCGTACAGCTCGTGGGCGGCGGCGTAGTCCGCCAGCTCGTAGGCCACGACGCCCAGGTTGTTGAGACAGTTGGCGATGCCGAGCTTGTCGCCGATCTTGCGGCGCAGCGCCAGGCTTTGGCTGAAATAATCGTGGGCCGCCGCGTACTCGCCCTGGGAGTAGGCGGCGATGCCCAGCCCGTTGAGCGCAACGCCGATGGCCTGGCTGTCGCCCAGCTCGCGGCGCAGCGCCAGGCTGGCCTGGTGGAACGCGATCGCCGTCTGGTAGTCGCCCTGGGCGTAGGCGTTCATGCCCTGCTGGCCCAGGACATTGGCGATGCCGGCCCGGTCGCCTGCCGCCTGGTGGAGCTTCAGGCTGGCCTCGAAATAGTCGTGGGCCGCCGCGTGGGCGCTGAGCAGGCGATGGACTTGTCCTATTTCAGCCAGCGCCGCACTGGCGCCCAGGCCCTCGGCGCCGCCGAGCTTGCCGAACAGCGCCAGCGCCGCCTCCAGCGTCTCCCGGGCCAGCGGATAGTCGCCGCGCTTGCGGAGGAGCGATCCGAGCGCCAGGACGGCGCTGGCGCGGGCGGACGGCAGCTCGTGGCGCTCCGCCAGCTCGGCGGCCTCGCGGTACAGCGCGCCGGCGGCGTCCCACTCGCCCACCAGCTCGCGGATCTGGCCCATGCTGAGCAGCGCCGGGATGCGCTCGGGCTCGTCAAGCAGCGGCAGCAGGCGCCCGTAGTGGGCCAGCGCGGCCTCGTTGGCGTAGACGGCCTGGGCGGCGGCGGCGGCGCGCTGGAAATACTCGCGCTGCTTGGCGAGGTTCTGGCTGCGGCCGTAGTGGTAGGCCAGCAGGTCGACCGACTGGCGCGGGTCGCCGCTTTGCTCGATGAACTGGGCCAGGTGCTCGTGGAGCTGGTTGCGGGTGCTGTGGGCCAGGCTCTCGTAGGCCACCTCGTGGGTCACGCTGTGGCGGAACAGGTAGGCTAGATCGGCGTCGCTGGCGTCCTGCTGGGTGAGATCGAGCTGATCGAGGATTCGCAGATCGCGGCGGATGTGCTCCGGCGGGCCCAGGTAGGGATAGGCCTCCCACAGCCAGGCGGCCTTGAACAGCCGGCCGATGATGCTGGCGACCTTGAGCGTGAGCTGCTGCGGCTCGGTCAGCTGGTCGATGCGGCTCAGGATCAAGCTGTGCAGGCTGGCCGGCAGCTCAATCTGCTCCCCGGCGGGTGCCGCCGCCCGGCCCTGGCCGTAGAGATAGGTCAGCAGCTCCTCGAGGTAAAACGGATTGCCCTCGGTGCGGGCGGTCAGCTGATCCAGCAGCGCCGGCGACAGCAGCGCGGGGTCGCCCAGCAGCTGGGCGGCCTTGTTGCGGATGAGCTGGCGGGCCTCCTCGGCGCCGATCGGGTCCAGCCGGATTTCGCTGTGGTTGGATCGGCTGGCGGGCGCTGGGTTGGCGTCGCGGGCCACCCGCGCCAGCAGGATGGGCGCGTCGGCGATCGCCCTGCTGACGGCGGCGAACAGATCCTGGGACAGCGCGTCGATCCAGTGGCAGTCTTCCAAGATGAGGAGCAGCGGCGTGGCTTGGGCGCGGGCGCGCAGGCAGTCCGTCAGCAGCGTCTCGCAGGACTCTTTGCCCATCTGGCTGTCGAGCGCCCGGGTCAGCTCGGTGTCGGCCCAGGCCAGATGGAAGACGCGCCCCAGCACCGGCAGCCGCTCGACGAAATCGGGATCGATCAGGCCGAGCTGGAGGCTGAGCACCCGCCGCTGGTCCTCGGCCGGCCAATCGGCCTCCAGCGCGAAAAACGCCCGCCAGATCGGCTCCCAGACCACGTAGGGCGTCTGGGCGGCGTAGGATTGGCAGGCGCCGGCGTAGCTGACGAAGCCCGCCGCCTCGGCCCGGTCCAACAGCTCCGCCACCAGCCGCGATTTGCCCACGCCGGCCGCGCCGCTGATCGACAAGACCTGGCCGCGCCCCTCCGCCGCCAGCGCGATGACCCGGTCGATCTGCGCCAGCTCGGCGCTCCTGCCCACCAGCGGCAGCGAGTAGGCCGACTCCTGGAGCCGCACCGCCGACTGGACGGCCAGCCCCGCCAGGCTCGCCACCTCGACGCCCGCCGTGCGCCCCTTGACGCTCAGCGCCGGCAGCTCCTGCCAGCGGAACGCCCCGGCCGCCGACCCTGCCGCCGCCTTGCTGACGATGATCTGGTCGGCGCCCGCCGCCTGCATCAGCCGGGCGGCCAGGTTGACGGCGTCGCCGATCACGGTGTATTCGCGGCGGCTCTGCGCCCCGACCAGCCCGCAGTAGACCGAGCCGCTGTTGATGCCGATCGCCGTGTCGATCCCCGCCGCCCGCCCCGCCTGGCGCAGCTCCAGGGCGCAGCGCAGCGCCCGCTCCGGATCATCCTCGTGGGCCACCGGCGAGCCGAACAGCACCAGATAGGTGCTGCCCTTGTCGCCGATGTCGATCTGCTGGAGGTAGCCGTCGTAGGCCCGGACCCGCCGCGCGGCGTCGCCGAGGTAGGCCTGGAGCTTGGCGCTGACCTCGGGATCGCGGTCGTAGTCGAAGGATTGGAAGCGCACGAACAGGATGGTGACGGTGCGGTGCTCGTTCAGGAAATCGTCGTTGCCGGTCGCCAGGCGGGCGGCCAGCGCCGGATGCAGGTACTCGCGCAGCCGGGCGGC
The DNA here is from genome assembly GCA_036406115.1 of Herpetosiphonaceae bacterium. Taxonomy (GTDB): domain Bacteria; phylum Chloroflexota; class Chloroflexia; order Chloroflexales; family Herpetosiphonaceae; genus DASWWB01. The sequence goes on along the minus strand of DASWWB010001305.1, from coordinate 1 downwards.
G
>DASWWB010001304.1:0-2320 GCA_036406115.1 Herpetosiphonaceae bacterium | reverse complement strand
GCTGACCTTCAGCGCCAGCGGCCACGCTGCCGGCGCCGCCATCCCGGCCCTGGCGATCGGCGCCGATTGGGTCCATCTGCTCGCGGGCGCCGCCTGGTTGGGCGGCCTGCTCGGCTTGACCGGGCTGGCCTGGCAGACGCGCCGCCTGCCCGCCGCCGAGCGCCGGCCGCTGCTGGCGAGCCTGGCTGGCAGCTTCAGCAGGGTGGCGCTGTGGAGCGTGGCGCTGGTGGTGGCGACCGGCGTCCTGCGCTCGCTTGATCATCTGCCGACCCTCGCCGCAGCCTGGCAGACGCCCTACGGCCGCACGCTGCTCGTCAAAACCGGCCTGCTGGCGGCGGCGCTCGGCTTCGGCGCGTTTCACTGGCGCCGGGCCGGGCGGGCTTCGGCGACCGCCGCGACGACTCCCCGCCGCTTCGGCCGCACGCTGGCCGCCGAGTCGGCGCTGGCCGCCGGCGTGCTGGTCGTCGCCAGCGCGCTGGTCCAGACGCCCCACCCGGTGACGGCGGCAGCCAAGGCCGCCGCCCGCCCCGAGATCATCACTTTTTCGCCGCTGGCGCTGAAGACCGAGCGCGACGGCCTGGCGGTTGCGCTCAGCCTCGACGACCGGCGGCCCGGGCTGCGGGCCTTCAGCGTGACGGTGGCCGACGCCGGGGGGCGGCCGGTCGCCGCCGATCGAATCATGCTGCGCTTCAAGGCCAAGGAGATCGAGCTGGGCGAGGAGGCGCTGGTGCTGGAGCGCCAGGCCGACGGCGTCTGGTCGGGGATGTCCGAGGCTATCCGCACGCTCGGCCGCTGGGAGCTGGCCGTCCAGGTCCGCCGCGCGGGCCAGCCCGATGTTCTGGCTCTGTTTGATGTGGAGATCACCCGCTGATGCTACGCTTCGCCGTCCCCTCGAAAGGCTCGCTGGCCGATGAGACCTTCCGCTTCCTGGAAAGCTGCGGCCTGAAGGTCGCGCGGCCCAACCCGCGCCGCTACACCGCCTCGATCAAATCGCTGCCCGGCGCCGAGGTGCTGCTGCACCGCGCGCCCGACATCGTCGAAAAAGTCGCCGACGGCTCGATCGACCTCGGCATCAGCGGCTACGATCTGGTCGCCGAGGGCCGGGGCGACGCCGACGATCTGGTCGTCGCCTACGACGATCTGGGCTACGGCCACTGCGAGCTGGTGCTGGCGGTGCCCGACAGCTGGATCGATGTCAGCTCCTGGCAGGATGTGGCCGATCTGGCCGCCGAGTACGCCCGCGCCGGCCGCCAGCTGCGGATCGCCACCAAGTTCCCCAACCTGGTGCGCCAGTACTGCGCCGCCCACGGCATCAATGTCTTCGCGCTGGTGGATTCGCAAGGCGCCACCGAGGCGGCGCCCTCACTGGGCTACGCCGATCTGATCGCCGACCTGACCGCCACCGGCACGACGCTGCGCGACAACCATCTCAAAATGGTCGTCGGCGGCACGGTGATCCACGCCCAGGCCTGCCTGATCGCCAACCGCCGGGCCCTGGCCAAGGACCCGGCCAAGCGCGAGCTAGTGCGGACGGTGCTGGAGCTGATCGAGGCTCGCCGCCGCGCCCGCTCGTTTGTCTCGCTGATCGCCAACGTGCCCGGCGCCAGCGTCGAGGAGGTCGGGGCGCGGGTGGCGGCCGAGAGCCGGCTGGCCGGCTTGCAGGGGCCGACGGTCGCGCCGGTCTGGAGCAAGGACGGCAGCGGCGCCGGCTGGTACGCGGTCTCGCTGATCGTCGACTCGGCCGACGTGCTGGCGTCGGTCGGCCACCTGCGCTCGATCGGCAGCACCGGCATCACGGTCCTGCCGGTTCACTACGTCTTCGCCGACCGCTCCCAGAGCTACGCCCGCCTGCTGGCCCAGATCGAGGGCTAGCGGCCGGGGCGGGTTTCGGTCCGGGCGAGGGCTTGCTGATCGTCGAACACCAGGTCGAGGAACACCGGCTGCGGCGCCAGGGCGCCCTCGCGGCCCAGGTAGTAGCTAATCGTATCGGTGGCCGGCTCCTCATCGGGCGGGCCGAGCAGCTCCAGCGCGGCGGCGCGCGGCAGGCCGGCGCTGAGGTGGCGCCGGCGCAGGTCGGCGAGCATGTTCAGCCGCGGATTCTCGCCGCTGTCGGTGTCGTGGTTCTGCCAGGTCTCGGCGACGAAGCGCTGCGGCGGCATATCATCGTGCGCCAGCGAGAGGCAGGCGGTCGCAGCCAGCATAAAGATCAGCCAGCCGGCGCCGAGCAGGATGAGCGGGGTTTTCTTCAAGGCGGGTTCTCTCCGTGGATAACGGCCGGGTCGCTAATCGGTGATCCTGTCGAGGCGGGTGACCCGCCGCT
>DASWWB010001303.1:0-2675 GCA_036406115.1 Herpetosiphonaceae bacterium | reverse complement strand
TCAGCGGCTGGGTCGGCACGAAGCTCGATGACCTGCGCTACGGCCGCCCGCGCACCACGCATCTCTCGGGCGCCGTGGGCCACGAGCAAGGCGGGGGGCCGACCACCGAGTTCGTTGCGATGAATATGAACCGCCGGGTCGTGATCCTTGAGTTCCCCGGCGGGGACGCCAAAAAAGTCCGCACCATCGAAGGACCGTATCTGTTCGGCGCGGGAGAGCATCTGACGCCGGTGACCCTTGAGCTTCGCGACATCAACCACGACGGGTTGCCTGATTTGCTGGTCGGTATCAAGAACGAACAACTGGCGTACATCAATCAACCAGATGGTTTCCGCTTGATTACCGCCGAGGAGCAGAAGCAGGTGCAGAACTCCTCCCGGTGAATCAGCCCAGGGAGCAACCGCCCATGTTCTATGGATTTCACGATGACTACGGCCCCAACCGCCGCCCGCTGATCGCTCTCGTGGTGGCGGTTGCGCTTGTGTGGGCCGTGCTCCAGTTGCGAAATCCCGGCGCGCCGTTCCTCAGCCCATGGCGCGACCCGGCGGCCCAGGCCGCGGCGAACGCGGCGCCCGGCTCGCTCACCGGCTCCTTCGGCGCCCTCTCGGGCGAGACCGTCATCGGCGCGCCCACGATCTCGGCGGCCAAGATCGACGCCGTGCTGGCCACCTACGGCTCGCCGGCAACCGGCACCGGCCAGGCGATGTACGACCTGGGCCTCAAGTACGGAATCGACCCGGCGTTCTGCCTGGCGTTCTTCATCCACGAGTCGACCGCCGGCACGCGCGGCGTGGCCACGGTCACCAAATCGGTCGGCAACATCCGGGTCACCCCGGGCTACGACAGCTACCAGGGCTACCGGCGCTACGCCACCTGGGAAGCGGGCATCGAGGATTGGTACAAGCTGATCCGCGATCTTTACATCGATGGCTGGAAGCTCACCACGGTCGAGCAAATTCTCCCCGTCTACGCGCCGCCCGCCGACAACAACGACACTGAGGCTTATATCGCGACGGTCAACCACCTGATCAGCACCTGGCGCGCCGAGGAACAATAATGCATTTGTACGAGTTGCAGGGGATGGGGAATGGCAAGCGGGTGGCGGTCGCGCTCGCGATGCTGCTGATCGCCTATTTCGTGTTCGGCGGCGGCGGCGGCGGCACGTTTGTCAGCACCTGGCGCGGCGACGGCCCCCAGCCCGCAGCGGCGGCAGGCCTGGTCGGCCAGGCGGCCCAGGTCGGCCAGGGCGACACGCTGGTGGCGCCGCCCGAGATCCCCGCCGACCAGCCGTGGGGCAACCCGGTCCAGGCCGCCCGCGTGGTCATGACCCAGGGCTACGGCGTCGGCTCCCACGCGCCGGCCGAGGTCTGGGGCGGGATCGATCTGGCGGTGGACGGCAACGGCGACGGCCAGGCCGATCCCGACGGCTCGTGGGGCGCGCCCGTCCGCGCGACCATGAGCGGGATCGTCAAGCTCAGCCCGAACTCCTGGCCGGCGGGCAACCACATCTGGGTGATCGGCGATCAGTACAAAACCGGCTACGCCCATCTCCAAAGCTTCGAGGTCGAGGACGGCCAGTTCGTCGAGCGCGGCACGATTATCGGCCGCATGGGCTCGACCGGCCAGGCCAACGGCCCCCACCTGCACTACGATGTCTGGCTGAACGAGGCGAATCACAATCCGCTGGATTTCCATCCGCTGCCCTAGCGCCGAACCCAAGGCCGCGCGCCAGCCCATCCTGCGGGATGGGCTTTTCGTTTGCGGCGAAAACTCCCCCTTGCCTGGACAGCCGGCGCTGCTATCATCTGCCCATTGACTCTCTCCCTAGCTGTTGGAGGCTCCATGAGCGCTGAGTACGATGCTGTCGCGGATCAGTATGACGCCACATTCCAGGCCCTGCCCTACCGGATCTACGTCGAAGAATGGTCGGTGCTGCAAGTTTTGGGCGACGTGACGGGGCGATCGGTGCTGGAGCTGGCCACCGGGACCGGCCACTACGCCCGCCGGCTGCGCAAGCTGGGCGCCGCGAAGGTCGTGGCCGTCGATCTGTCGCCGGAGATGATCGCGATGGCGCGGGCCGCCGAGGAGCAGGCGCCGCTCGGCAATATCGAGTACCACGTCGGCGACGTGGCGGCGCTCGACCTGGGCGAAACCTTCGATGTGGTGCTGGCGGTCTATCTGCTGCACTACGCGCCGAATCAGGCGGCGCTCGACGCCATGGCCGGCGCCATCGCCAGGCACCTCAAGCCAGGCGGCCGCTTCGTCACCTATCAGCTCAATCCCGATATTTCACGCGACGAGGAGTATTACGTCAACTACGGCCTGCGCAACTGGCTGCCCGAGCGGCTGAGCGACGGCCAGCAGTTCTCCTTCTCGGCGCGGGTCGGCGACACCTGGTGGCCGCCGCTGACTGTCTACTGGTGGAGCCAGGACTCGCTCACCGCCGCCCTGGAGCGCGCCGGCCTCGCCAATATCCGCTGGCACCGCCCGAGCGCCAATCCGACCCCCAGCGAAGCGCACGGCCCGGAGCACTGGCAGGCCTACATCGATGTGCCCCACTGCATGTTGATCGAAGCCATCAAGGCCTAGAGCGGGAAGACTTCTTCGATCGGGATCAGCCGCAGCGCCCCGGTCGGGCACTGGCTGAGGCAGGCGCGATCGCTGTGGCCCGAGCA
>DASWWB010001302.1:0-4161 GCA_036406115.1 Herpetosiphonaceae bacterium | reverse complement strand
CGCTGCGCATGCTGATGAACAACCTGGACCCCGAGGTCGCCGAGGCGCCCGATCAGCTGATTGTCTACGGTGGCACCGGCAAGGCCGCCCGCTCCTGGGAGGCGTTCGACGCCATTGTCAGCTCCCTGCGCGAGCTGGAGGGCGACGAGACCCTGCTGGTCCAGTCCGGCAAGCCGGTGGCGGTGTTCAAGACCCATCCCGGCGCCCCGCGCGTGCTGATCGCCAACTCGCTGCTGGTGCCCAAGTGGGCCACCTGGGAGAATTTCCGCGAGCTGGAGCACGCCGGCCTGACGATGTACGGCCAGATGACCGCCGGCTCGTGGATCTACATCGGCACGCAGGGCATTTTGCAGGGCACCTACGAGACCCTGGCCGAACTGGCGCGCCAGCACTTCGGCGGCTCGCTGCGCGGGCGCTGGGTCCTGACCGGCGGCCTCGGCGGCATGGGCGGCGCCCAGCCGCTCGCCGTGACGATGAACGACGGCGTCGCCCTGGTCGTCGAGGTCGATCAGGGGCGGATCGAGCGCCGACTGGCCACCCGCTACCTCGACACGGCGGTCCAGAGCCTCGAGGAGGCCATGACCCTGGTCGAGGAGGCCGTGCGCGACGGCAAGCCGCTCTCGGTCGGCCTGCTGGGCAACGCCGCCGAGGTTTTCGCCGAGCTGCATCAGCGCGGCGTGGTGCCCGATGTCGTCACCGACCAGACCAGCGCCCACGATGCGCTGGGCGGCTACGTGCCGGCCGGCATGGACTACGCCGACGCCCTCGCCCTGCGCGAGTCCGATCCCGACGAATATGTGCGCCGCTCGACCGCCTCGATGGTGCGCCATGTCGAGGCGATGGTCGCGCTCCAGGACGCCGGCTCGATTGTCTTTGACTACGGCAACAATCTGCGCGGCATGGCTAAGGCCGCCGGCTACGAGCGGGCCTTCGACTACCCGGGCTTCGTGCCGGCCTACATCCGGCCGCTGTTCTGCGAGGGCAAGGGGCCGTTCCGCTGGGCCGCGCTCTCCGGCGACCCCGCCGACATCGAGCGCACCGACCGCGCCATCCTTGAGCTGTTCCCCGAGGACGAGGCCCTGCATCGCTGGATCACCAAGGCTCAGCGCGAGGTGGCTTTCCAGGGCTTGCCGGCCCGCATCTGCTGGCTGGGCTACGGCGAGCGCGCCAAGGCCGGCCTGCTGTTCAACCAGCTGGTGCGCGACGGCGAGGTCAGCGCCCCGATCGTGATCGGCCGCGACCACCTGGACTGCGGCTCGGTCGCCTCGCCCAACCGCGAGACCGAGGGCATGCGCGACGGCTCGGACGCGATCGGCGACTGGCCGGTGCTCAACGCGCTGCTCAACGCCGTCAACGGCGCGACCTGGGTCAGCGTCCACCACGGCGGCGGCGTCGGCATCGGCTACTCGCTCCACGCCGGCATGGTCATCGTCGCCGACGGCAGCGCCGAGTGCGATGCCAAGCTGGAGCGCGTCCTGACCGGCGATCCCGGCATGGGCGTCGTGCGCCACGTCGACGCCGGCTATGAGCGCGCCGTCGAGGTCGCCCGCGAGCGCGGCGTGCGGGTGCCGATGCTGGATTAGGGCTATCGGCTATCAGCTATCGGCTATCAGCCGCCGGGATGGATTTCCCGGCGGCTGATGGTTTTTGGGGCGGATGGGCGAGCGGGGAGCTTGAAAGTCGCCAGCGCCAGGATGAGCTTCCTGGCGGCTTTTGGGGGGCGGATGGGCGAGCGGGGAGCTTGGGGCGCGGGCTGATTTCGCCGCAAGATCCCGGGGCTGCGGATTTTGGTCTACCCGCGCCGCAGCCGGCGCATGATGCGCTCGCGCCACGGCGCCAGCTCCTCGGCGCCCTGGAGCGCGGCGAGGCCGGCGTAGGCGGCGCCGCCGAGCAGGGCGACCGCCGCCATCCAGGCCGCCAGCAGCCGGAAATCGGCGCCGACGCCGTCGTAGCCGGGCGCGTCGGCGCTGGCGACGAACGGGTAGCGGGTGGCGGTGAGGCGGGCGGCGCCCCAGACCAGCAGGGCCATGCCGGCGGCGCCGAGCAGCGAGCGGCGCAGCGAGGCCCGCAGCCGGCCGTCGGGGTCCAGTCCGCCCAGCCGCCGGCGCAGCAGGATGAGCAGCAGCGCCGCCTCCAGGTTGTTGGCGACGCTGAAGGCCAGCGCCAGCCCGCGATGGCCGGCGCCGGAGCGGATCAGGGCGATCGACAGGCCGATGTTGAGGACGATCGTCCCCACGCCGACGAGCACCGGCGTCTTGGTGTCCTGCATCGCGTAGAACGTGCGGATGAGCACCTCGGAGGCGGCGAAGGCCGGCAGGGCGCTGGCGTAGAGCACCAGCGCCTCGGCGACCAGCGCCGTCGACTGATTGTCGAAGCTGCCGCGCTCCAGCAGCAGCCGCACCAGCGGCACGCTCAGCGCCGCCAGCGCCGCCGCCGCCGGCAGCACCGTCCACTGCACCCGCCGCAGCGTGTCGCGGAACGATTGGCCGACCGCCGCCAGGTCGCCGGCGCCGTAGGCGCGCGACATCGCCGGGAACATCACCGTCGCCAGGCTGAGGGCGAAAATTCCGTGGGGCAGCAGCATCAGCTGATAGGCTTGATCCAGCGCCGAGAGGCGCGCGGCGGCGATCGTCGAGGCCAGGCTGCTCATCACGATGATGTTGATCTGGAGCGCCGCCTGGCCGAACAGGCGCGGCGCCATCAGCTTGCCGATCTTGCGCACCGCCGGGTCGCGCAGGCCGAGCGTCGGGGCGTAGCGGTAGCCGGCCCGCCACAGCCCGGGCAGCTGGCAGAGCAGATAGAGCAGCGCGCCCAGCACAACGCCCCAGGCCACGCCCTCGATGACGGGCTTGCCGTCGTTGGGAAAGCGGGCCAGGCCCGAGCGGCCCAGCCAGGGCGCGATCACGCTGGCGCCGAGGATGATCGACAGATTGTAGGCCGCCGGAGCCAGCGCCGGCAGCGTGAAGCGGTCGAGGCCGTTGAGCGCCGCCATCGCCAATCCGCCCAGCCCCAGCAGCAGCGGCGAGAACAGGAACAGCCGCGTCAGGTAGATCGCCAGCTCAAGCTGCTCCGGCGTGAAGGTGAACAGCAGATTGAGGAACGGCCGGGTCCAGATCATAATCACCAGCGAGGAGGCGCTCAGCGCCAGCAGCGCCAAGTTGACGACGGCGTTGGTCATGCGCCACGCCCGCCGCGCGCCCTCGTTGGCGTGCAGGTCGCTGAACACCGGGATGAAGGCCGAGCCGAGCGCCCCGCCGATAATCACCAGGTAGAGGAAATCCGGGATCTTGAACGCCGCGCGGTAGGCGTCGGTCACCGCCGAGGTGCCGAACTGGCTGCTGATCACGCTCTCGCGGATCAGGCCGAGGATGCGGCTGAGCACGTAGCCGACCATCACGATCGCGCTGTTGAGCAGCACCCCCCAGGAGCGGGCGGCGGGCGCCGCCCCGGGCGCGTTGGCTGAAGTTGATTCGTTGCGCATCCGAAATCTTTCTGGTATAATCCCATGTCGTCTTTATCGCCGCAGGCCAAGGGCTTCGCGGCAGTTCCATATCATACCAGAGACTCCTAGGAGGTCACGTTGGCTAACACCGCTTCCGCCCGCAAGCGGATTCGCTCGAACGAGCGCCGCCGCGTTCGCAATCTGATGGTCCGCTCCGAGCTGAAGACGCTCGTCAAGAAGGCCGTCCAGTCGACGGCGAGCAAGACGCCGGAGAACCCCGCCGCCTTGGCCGCCGCGCTCAAGGCCCTCGACCAGGCCGCCGTCAAAGGCGTGATTCACAAGAATCAGGCCGCCCGCCGCAAGTCGCGCCTGGCCCGCCGCTTCAACATCGCCAACGGGATCGGCAAGAACACCACGGTGAGCTAAGCCGGATCGCCCACGCACCCAAAGGCCCGTCTGGGCCTTTTGCGTTTTAGCCGATGATCGATTCCGCCGAACTGCTCGCCCTGCTGGACGCCCTCGCCGCCGCGCCGGGACTCGAGTCCTGGCGCGGCTGGCGGCTGCGCCCGGTCGGCGGCGGCCGCAACAATCGCCTCGTCCGCGCCAGCGGCCCTGTCGAATTGGCGATCAAGTGGGCGGTGCGCGACGAGCGCGACCGCGCCGGCCGTGAGTTCGCCGCGCTCGGGCTGCTGCGCGGCCTCGATCTCGCGCCCGCGCCC
>DASWWB010001301.1:0-1714 GCA_036406115.1 Herpetosiphonaceae bacterium | reverse complement strand
GCCGGCGGCGACGCAGGCGTTGCGCAGCAGCCGCTCGCGCTTGAGCCTGCTGACCGGCGAGCCGCCGAAGCGCGCGGCGAAGCCGGCCTCGTCAAGCAGGAGCAGATCGAGCAGCGGCGGCGCGGCGCGGTCGGGGTCGACGGGGAAGAAGGCGCTCTCAAGGCTCTGGATGGCGAAGCGCTGGAACGGGCAGACCTCCTGGCAGATGTCGCAGCCCATGATCCAGTTGCCCAGCAGCGGGCGCAGCGCCGGGTCGATCCAGCCTTTGTTTTCGATCGTGAGATACGAGATGCAGCGCCGCGCGTCCAGCACGTAGGGCTCGGGGAAGGCGGCGGTGGGGCAGGCTGACTGGCAGCGGGCGCACGAGCCGCACATCGTCTCGCGCCGGGGCTGGTCGTAGGCGTCGAAGCCCAGGTCGGTGATGATCTCGCCCAGGAAAAAATAGGAGCCGCGCCGGGGGTTGATCAGCAGCGTGTTTTTGCCGATGAAGCCCAGCCCCGCCTGCTGGCCGTGCGAGCGCTCCAGGATGGCGCCGGTGTCGACATAGACCCGGTGGCGGATTGCGCCGCCGCTGGCTGAGCGCAGCCAATCCGCCAGCTGCTCCAGGCGGGGCGCCATCAGGTCGTGGTAGTCGACGCCCCAGGCGTAGGAGGCGATCCGCCCGCGCCCGGGGTCGGCGGCCAGCGCGGGCGGCAGGGCGAGCGTGTGGTAGTTGAGCCCGACCATCACCAGCGAGCGGGCGCCGGGCAGGATGACGCCCAGGTCGCGGCGGCGGGCCGTGCGATCCGGTCGCGCCAGGTAGCCCATCTCTGCGTGCATGCCGGCGTCGAGCCAGCGGAAATAGGCGTCGAGGCGCGGCGACGGGGCGGCCGGCGTCACGCCGACCAGATTGAAGCCCAGGCGCTGCGCCTCGGCCTTGAGCCGCTCGGCGGGAAAGCCCATGGCCTAGGCCAGCCCCCGGTAGGCGCCGCCGTCCACGAGCAGCGTCTGGCCGGTGATGTAGGCGGCTCGCTCCGAGGCCAGGAAGGCGATCGCGGCGGCCAGTTCGTCGGGGCGGCCCATGCGCCCGGCCGGCGTCCGCGCCGTGATGTCGCTGGTCGCCTCCTCGATCGAGATGCCGCGGGCGGCGGCCTGCGCGCCGAAGACTTCTTCGACCCGCGCGGTTAGGGTGTAGCCGGGCGCGACGTTGTTGACGGTGATGTTCTCGCCGCCCAGCTGGGTCGCCAGCGCCCGCACCAGGCCGACCACGCCCGGCCGGATGGCGCTGGAGAGCAGCAGGTCGTCGACCGGCTGCTTGACGGTCGTGCTGGTGATGGTGATGATCCGCCCCCAGCCCGCCGCCCGCAGGTGCGGCAGCGCCGCCCGGATCAGCCGCACGACGCTTAGGAAATTCAGCCGCCAGCCGGCCTCCCAGGCGGCGTCGTCAAGCGCGTCGAACCGGCCGGCCGGGGTGCCGCCGGCGTTGGCCACCAGCACATGCAGCCCGCCGAAGCGTTCGGCCGCCGCCGCCAGCGCTCGATCGATCTGCACGCCGTCGGTGACGTCGCAGGCCAGCGCCAGCACCTCGGCGCCGGTCTCGGCCCGGATCGCCTCGGCGGCGGTCTCGATCGCGGCCTCGCCCCGGGCGCAGATCGCCAGTCGCGCGCCCTCGCGGGCCAGCTCAAGCGCGGCGGCCCGCCCCAGGCCCTGGCTGGCGGCTGCCACGAAGGCGGTT
>DASWWB010001300.1:0-2224 GCA_036406115.1 Herpetosiphonaceae bacterium | reverse complement strand
GATCGACAGCGAGCCGATCGGCATGCGCGGCCTTGACATCTACCTGGGGCGCTACGGCCACCAAGTGCCGCCGGGCTTCGCCTCCCAGCTGATCGGCCGCCGCTCGCAGGACAACGCCCGGCTGCTAATCGATCATTTCGGCCTGCCGCTGGACGCGGAAACCGTGATCGCCGAGCACCGCGAGGTCGTGTTCGCCATGGTGGTCAGCGAGGTCGAGCCGATGCCGGGCGTGCGGGAGCTGCTGGCGCTGGCCCGCGAGCTAGGGCTGCGCACCGCCGTCGCCACCTCGTCGCCCCGCCCCTATCTCCACATGATCCTTGACAAATTCGGCTGGCAGCGCGACTTCGACGCCACCGTGACCGGCGAGGAGGTCGCCCACGGCAAGCCGGCGCCGGATATTTTCCTCCGCGCCGCCGAGCTGGTCGGCGCGCCGCCGGCGGCCTGCCTGGTGGTCGAGGACGCGCCCCACGGCGTGGCGGCGGGCTTGGCGGCGGGGGCGACCGTGCTGGCGGTGCCCAACTCGGTCACCCGCGAGCTGCTGTTCCCCGCCGAAGCGCGCAAGGTCGAGTCGCTGCACGCGGTGGCGGCGTGGTTGAAAGGAGCCTGAGGATGGATGGAAGCGGCGTGTGCCTGGTGCTGATCACCGCGCCGGCTGATGAGCGGGCCGGCGCCCTGGCGCGATCGCTGGTCGAGGAACGGCTGGCGGCCTGCGTCAATCTCATCCCGCAGATCCGCTCGGTGTATCGCTGGGAGGGCCAGGTGCAAGAAGATGGGGAAACCCTGCTGCTAGTCAAAACCACCGCCGCCGCGCTGCCGGCGCTGGAGCGGCGGGTCGGCGAGCTGCATCCCTACGAACTGCCGGAATTCCTCGTGCTGCCCGAGCTGGCGGGCAGCGCCGCGTATCTCGGCTGGGTGCGGGACTCAGTCGGCGGGGAGGGCGGGAGCTGAGGGCGCGACGGGGGCGGCAAGCTGACGCCGCTCCGCTGCGCCGGCGTAGGCGCCGCGATAGCCCGGCGGCAGCATGCCCGCGATCGCCCCCATCAGGTCCGTCAGCGCCTCCTCGCGAGCGGCCGCCGACATTTTGCCGGCCGGCAGCGCAAGTGGGGGGCCGAAGCAGAGGCGCACCGTGCGGCGGCGGCCCGGCCAGCCCATCCGCTCGGTGCCTGAGATCGCCGCCGGCACAATCGGCACCTTGGCGAGATAGGCGAGGAAAATCACGCCGGATTTGGCCTCGTTGATGCTGCCGGTGCGCGAGCGGGTGCCTTCGGGCAGCAAAATCAGCGGCTCGCCGTTTTGCAGCGCCTGCTTGCACTCCGCCAGCGCCTCGCGGTCAATCTCGCCGCGGCGCACCGGGATGCCGCCCAGGAAGCGGGCCAGCCGTCCCAGCACCGGGATCTCGAACAGCTCCTGCTTGCCAAGGGCGCGCATCTGGCGCTGGCGCAGGGCGAAAGCGATCACCGGCGGATCCCAATTGCTCATATGGTTCGAGGCGATGATGCAGCCGCTTGGCGGCACATGCTCCAGGCCGGCGATCACCAGCCGGGCGCGGAAGCGGAACATCAGGCCGACGATCAGCCGGGTCAGACGATATTGCCAGATCACGGGCCAACACTCCTGCTCAGATCACTGCGGAATCTGGCGCACCTGCAAGTTATCGAAATAGGCGTCGGCGGCGGCCGGCCCGGACAGCACGAAGCCGTAGCTGCCACCCGGGAAGCCCGCCAGCGTCGTCTCCGACACGTAGGAATTGTTCCAGTACAGTTTGGTGAACGCGCCGCGCTGGGCGACGCTCAACTTGCCCGAGCCGAGCCCGCGCCCAGACAGCAGCGTGACCAGCCGGCCGCCGGTGCGCTGCTCAAGCGCCCAGGCGCCGTTGGGGCTGACCACGTAGCGATAGTAATTGTTGGCGTCGATGAACCCGAACAGCAGCCCCGCGTTGCCAGCGCGCACATCAACCTCGGCCGAGACCGATGAGTTCAGGCCGGGCAGCCCGGCGCCGTACGACCAGACCGCGCCGACGCCGGCGCGCATCGTCATATGGTAGCGGCCGTTCTCAAAGCCCAGCGTCCAGTTGGCGGCCGAGCCGACGGACCAGGTCCCGCCGTCCATCGCGTCAGTCAGCACCACCGGGCCGGCCAGGTCGTTCGGCGGCGCCGGGCGCGGCGTGGCGGTGGGCGGCTCGGGCGTGGCGGTGGGCTCGGGCGGGCTCGTCGGCTCCGGGGTC
>DASWWB010001299.1:0-3600 GCA_036406115.1 Herpetosiphonaceae bacterium | reverse complement strand
TGCGGTGTCAGCGTGATCCGGCCCCAGCGCCTGCTCGTGAATGGCCAGGGCGCGCTCATACAGCCGTCGCGCCGCGCCGTAGTCTCCGGTCGCCGCCAAGAGGGCGGCCAGATTCCCAAGGCTTCGGGCGGTCGACGGATGCGTTGGGCCCAGCCGGCGTTCACGGATGGCCAGCGCCCGCTCCGCCAATGGCAGCGCGGTTGCATACGCCCCCGTAGCCCGCAACAACGTGGACAGGGTGATGAGGCTCCGGGCCGTCGCCAGGTGATCCGGCCCGAGCTGCCGTTCCCGAATCGCCAGCGCCCGTTCCGCCAGCGGCAAGGCGGCCGACACCGCGCCCGTATCCCGCAGCAGCGCCGCAAGATTGTTCAAGCTCTGCGCGGTCGTGGGATGATCAGCCCCGACCCGTCGTTCGCGGATCGCCAGCGCGCGCTCGGTGAGCGGGCGGGCCTCGCGATACTCCCCCATCATCCGGAGGTAATAGCCGAATTCGTCACACAACAGGGCCATCGCGAGGTCCTCGCGGGACGCCATCGTGCGCGTCAGCCAGCGCAGATGGACCGCAAGGGGATGGAGGGCGGTAGGCAGGCCGGCGTGATTCAGGGAGACCGCACGGTCACAGAGGGCCGTTTCCACCGCCTGCTCGGCGCGGGGGTCCCCCAGGACCGTTGACACAAACGCCTGGACAAGCCGATGGAGCAGAATCCCATCAGGACCTATGGAAAGAAACCCTAAATCCACCAACCGCCCCAGCGCGATCGGCCCCGCGCTATCCGTCGGCGCCAGCGCCGCACTCGTCAGTAGCAGATCGCGGGGGATCGGCGCCCCCGGTGCCAGGCAGGCCACCCGGGCGAGGAGCGCAAGCGCCAGGGCATCGCGCGTCGGATCAAGCCGTTGGTAGCTCATCAGGAAGGTGCGGCCGACATGGCGCTCATGGGCGGTGGTCGAGACATCGCCATCATGCGCGCCCAGCAGCGAGGGATGGGCCAGGATCACGTCGCTCCGCAGCTCCGCCAGGTAGGCGGCCACCGCAATGTCGGCAAACTGGGCCAGGTAGGAGCCGGCGAGCTGGAGCGCCAGCGGAAAGTCGCCCAGCTCCTCGGCGATCGCGTCGGCCTCCATCGGCGTCAGGCGCGGGGCGAGCGTTCGAAGGAGCAGGCTACTCGCGGATCGCACCAGGCTCTCAAGGCGGTGGATCGCCACGCCCAGGCTCGATGGCCAGGACTGCCGGCGGCTGGTGATCAAGACCCGGCAGCCGCCACTCGGCGGCGCCCACTGCTGCACCAGCTGCGGATCCTCGCAATTATCGAACACGAGCAAGCGCGGGATGGGCCGCTGCCAGGCTTCCCGCACCAGCGCCAGCTGCTCGGCCTGCGTCAAGTCGCCATAGGCGGGATGGAGATCGAGCAGGCCCGGCCCGCCGCAGGCCGCGATCTCAGCGGGGATAGCTGCCGGATCGGCGAACGACAGCCAGAAGACACCGCCGGCAAAGCAGCTGCCGTAGCGGTGGGCAACCTCGACGGCTACTGACGTTTTGCCGATCCCGCCCAGCCCCGTGACCGCCGCCCGCGGGCTCATCGCCACCCGCGCGCCGCCGTGGAGCGCCCCGGCCAGGGCCAGCAGCACATCGTCGCGGCCGACGAAATGCGGGTTGGGGGCGAAGGGCATCCGGGCGCCGCTCGGCAGCGGGCTGATCGCGGGGACCTCGGCGCTGAGCAGGCCGTCAAGGAGATCCTGCGCCTCCGCCAGCGGCGGCTCATAGCGCGGCTGCCAGGTGGGCGGCAGATGGTAGTGCCGATCGCCGATGTGCGTCTCTTGATGAATCGAGCTGTGCGTAATCGTACTGTCGCTGATCGCGGTCTGGGCGGTTGGTAGCCGTGGGTCCTCAGGCATCGCGCACCTCGCTCTCGCTATCCGGCCGTCCGGGTGATGGCGTGACAATAGCGGAGGACCAGCACGGCGTCAACCCCAGCGCGGGCCGGAACACTGCGGGCTGTGGCGGGATGCTCAATCCCGGCGCTCGCCGGCAACCTCGCCGGGCGCTCGCTTCACCGCCAGGTAGGTCGAGTAGATCTGCGAGGGCGCATGCTCCACCGCCACCAGCTCAAACCCGACCCGGGCCAGCATCGCCTCCAGCAGCCAGCTGAAGGTGCTATGCTCGGTGCGGAGATGGGTCTCCAGCTCAGCCCGCGTCCAGCCCAGGGCCGGGTCGGTCGCCGCTCCCGCCAGCCACGCCTCGATCACGCCCCCTAGGGCTTCGGGCTCACAGGAAAAGATCAGGTCGCGCAGATAGAGCAGCCCGCCCGGGCGCAGCAGCGCCGCGATGCGCGCCAGCGCCACCGCTTTCCAGGGATCGGGCAGGTGGTGGAGCGCATGGCGCGTGTAAACCACATCGGCGGGCGGCCCCTGGTGGTCATAGCTCACAAAGCCGGCCCGCACCGTCGTGATCGTCGTGATGCCCTGCGCGCGGGCCCGCTGCGCGAGCGCCGCCAGCATGGGCGCCGACACATCCACAGCAATCACCTGCCGGCAGACGGGCGCCGCCGCCAGGGCAAAGGTGCCGGTCCCCGCGCCTAAATCAACCACGGTTGCTTCAGGGGTCAGCCCGTGGTGGCGGAGCAGCGCGATCTCAGCAGCGGGATCCTGCCCGGCCTTCGCGTCATAGCCGCGAATATAGGCCGGATCCAGATGTTCAGCTCCAGCCAGGGCCACTTCATCCAACATCCATGGGTGTGTCATGGGTTGTTTCTCCATCATCGGGGACGGCTGCTGTCCCGTCCCTCGCGTCCTCAGATGGGTGAGCCAATCCTACCAGCGCTCCAAGCCGCCGCAGCTGCCGGCGGGCGGCGGCTCGGCGCGCAGCTGGCCGGCGCGGTAGACCACATAGGCGGCGCGGCCGCCCGCCTGCGCCGGATCCTCGATTTCAACGCACCAGGCCTCGGTCACGCCGCGATCCAGCTGCTGCGCTGAGACCGTCAGCGCCTTATGCGAGGCGATGCGCGCGCCGTCCGCCGGGGCGAGCGACTGCCGGACATAGGCTTCGACATCATTCGGCAGGCCGCTGGCGAGGATGGAGTAATCGGCGTAGAGGGCGAACGCGGCGATGAGCAGGCCGGCGAGGATTTTGAACACATCGCCGCGCACGATGATGCGCTGTCCGGCGCCGTGGGGGCGGGCCCCGCGCGCGCTGACAAACGGCTGGCCGCACGCCGCGCACGTCGCGCTGTCGAGCGGATTGCGCGCCCCGCAGTGCAGGCAGCGGGCGCTTTTGGCCGCGCTCGGCAGCAGCAGGCCGTAGCCCATCCAGCCAAAAAATCCAGCCATGCCGCCGAACACCGCGACACCGGCGCCCAGCAGCGGCCCGGGCACGCCCTGGAGCGGAGCCGGCTGGGCGACCTCAAGCAGCGCGAGGAGCATCATGGCGGCGAATCCCGCCTGGAGCAGGCCGACGATGAAGAACGCGGCTGCGAGCGGCGCCGCCCAGGCCGGGCGGCGCCGCGATCGATCCGATGATCCGGGGGCTGGGGACTGCATAGATCGCCTCCTGGCTGCGAACCGCCCCAGCGTCGGAAGCGGCGCCGGGCTGGCGTTGATTCTAGC
>DASWWB010001298.1:0-14998 GCA_036406115.1 Herpetosiphonaceae bacterium | reverse complement strand
GAAGCGCCGGCGGGCGATGGCCAGCTCGTGGCGGCGGCGCTGGAAGTGGCGCGTCTGGATGCTCATCGCCCGCTGCGCCCGCTGGGCGGCGCCGCCGAGCCAGGCCACCAGGCGGTTGGGCGAGCCGGCCAGCCGCCGCAGCAGCAGCTTGTAGCCGGCCCGGACGCGGCGGATCAGCGGATGGCGCGGCCCGACCAGCGCGGCGCCGATCACCAGGAACAGCACGCCCTGGAGCACCGGCAGGATCACCCCCAGCACGCCGAGGAACAGGCAGGCCCAGCCGATCGCCGGCCGGAACACGGGCCATGAGCGCCGGGCGGCCCGGGTGATCAGCTGGCGCTCGGCCGGGCGCGTCAGCGTCCAGCAGATCGCCAGGGCGATGAGGCCGGCGGGAAACGTCGTTGGCTCCATGATCGTGATGTTCGCCATTCATGCTAGGGCGGCGGCCGGCGCCGCGCAGCCAGTCGAGGCCGGGGCTGGCGGTTTCAGCGCTGCCAGCGCGCCAGGTTCCAGGTCAGCGGCGCGAACGGATCGGGCTGCACGCCCTTGATCGCCGGCCGCGCGATGACGGTGAGGCGCCGGTCGAACAGCGGCACGATCGGCAGCTCGCGGCTCATAATCTCTTGGTGATCGGCGTAGGCGCTGCCGCGGGCCGTCTGGTCGAGCGTGGCGCTGGCGGCCCGGATGGCGGCGTCGGCGGTGTCGATGCACCAGCCGGTGAAATTGTCGCCGGTGAAATTATTGATCTGATTGGGGATGGCGGCGCAGCTCCACAGCACCGCCCCGTCGGGATCGGCGCCGCGCAGCCAGCCGAACAGCGCCAGCTCGAACTGGCGCTGGAACAGCGGCCCCTGCTGGCTGTAGAGCTGCTGGGTCGACAGCGTTCGCACGTCGATCTGGACGCCGAGCGCCGCCATGTCCGCGACCAGCCGGTTGCTGATCGCCTGGCGCACGGCGGTTTGCTCGCTGGTGATCAGCGTCAGGGTGAAGGGCTGCGAGTCCGGCCGGTCGCGGGTGCCGTCGCCGTTCGCGTCCTTGTAGCCCATCTCATCAAGCAGCGCGTTGGCCTGGGCCGGATCGTAGGGATAGCGGGTCAGGCGGTCCGGGGCGTAGGCCCAGGACTCGGGGGCGATCCAGCTGTCCCAGGCCCGGCCGTCGGCGCCGTACAGCTCGGCGACCAGGGCCTGGCGATTGAAGCCGAGCGCGATGGCCCGGCGCATGCGGATATCCTGGAGCGCCGGCACCGCCAGATTGAAATCAAGGTGCTCCCAGATCGGCGTGGGCGAGCTCATGGCCTGGAGCTTGCCGGCGGCGGCGTCGGCGGCGAGGGGCTCGCGCTGCTGGCCGGGCAGGGCCTCGCTCCAGCCCACATCCGTCAGGCCGGCGGCGATGTCGGCGCGCAGCATCGCCAGATCGGGGAACATGCGGACCGTCAGGCGCTCGGGGAATGATCCGGCGAACGCGGCGGCGCTCTCGGCGCGGGCGAATTCGAGCTGGGTGGTCCAGCTTGTCAGCCGGTAGGGGCCGTAGCCGAGCGGATCGCGGCCGAGCGCCTCGGCGACTTGCTGGGGCGTGGGCGTGCCCTCGAAGCGCTGGCGCGGCAGCGGCGTCCAGACCGTGCTGAGATAGTTGGGATCATCGCGGCCGGGCGGCAAGAAGGCCTTGGTGGTATGCTCGTCGACCGCCACGTAGTCGGCGGTGAGATCGCTTTGGATGGAGAGCTGGGGCGTGGCGGCGCTGCCGCGCAGCACCTGGAAGGCGAAGACCGAGTCGGCGGCGGTGACGGGCGCGCCGTCCGCCCAGCGCAGATTGGGGTTCCAGCGGTAGGTGACAGCCAGCTGGCGTACGCTGGTGATCGTGCCGGTCTGGGTCTGGGTGATGGCGCCGGAGGCGTCCAGGTTGACCGTGGTGGTGATGTAGGCGACATCGCCGTTGGCGAACGACGGGACGCGCTCCAGCACGCCGCTGGTGGTGTAGGCCTCGCTGACGACCGTCAGCGGCGCCGGGTAGAGCAGCTCGATCAGCGGCGCGGCGGCCCGGGCGTTGAAGCTGTAGGGGTACAGATCGACCGGCTCCTCGGTGACGCCCAGGCGCCAGCCGGGATCGGCGGCGGGGGCGTCGGGCGGCGCGGTCGGCGTGGGCAGCGGCAGCGCCGTGGGCCGGACCACCGCCCCGCCTTCGAGGCTGCACCCAGCCAGCAAACATGCCGCCACCACCCATCGACACCAACGCAACCACCGACCGGCCATCATCCGCATCCTCCTCCGGAGCCCAAACACTCGCGTTCCGCCGCGCAACCGGTTGCGCGGCCCGTATCCGTCCTTGCAGTGTACCGCAGACGCCCGGGCTTGTCCAAAAAACGCGCTGATCGGAGCGATCAGCGCGTTCGGGCCTCGGTCGTAGCCGGCGGCTACTGGGCGAAGTGACAGGCCACCCAGTGGCCGGGCGTCTTCTGCTCGAAGGCCGGCTCCTCCTGGGAGCAGATCTCCTGCGAGAGCCAGCAGCGCGGGTGGAAGCGGCAGCCGCTGGGCGGGTTGAGCGGGCTCGGCACGTCGCCGGTGAGGATGATCCGCTCGCGGCGCACCGTCGGATCGGGCAGCGGGATCGCCGACATCAGCGCCTTGGTGTAGGGATGCATCGGGTGCTTGAACAGATCGTCGCGGGTGGCCAGCTCGACCATCTTGCCCAGGTACATCACGCCGACCCGGTCGCTGATGTGCTCGACGACGCTCAGGTTGTGGGCGATGAACAGGTAGGTCAGCCCCAGGTCCTGCTGCAAATCCTTGAGCAGGTTGAGCACCTGGGCCTGGATGGAGACATCGAGCGCCGAGACGGGCTCGTCGCAGACAATCAGCTTGGGCTGCATCACCAGGGCGCGGGCGATGCCGATGCGCTGGCGCTGGCCGCCCGAGAACTCGTGGGGGAAGCGCCGCAGGTGGCTTTTGTTCATGCCGACGCGCTCCAGCACCGCGACCACCCGGTCGCGGCGCTCGCGCTCGGTGCCGATGTTGTGGATGCGCAGGCCCTCGGCGATGCTCTCGCCGACCTCGACCCGCGGATCGAGCGAGGCGTAGGGGTCCTGGAAGACAATCTGCAAGTCGCGGCGGAGCTTTTTCATCTGGGAGCGGTTGGCGCGCAGCACATCCTGCTCCTCGAAGACCACCTTGCCGGCGGTCGCCTCGATCAGGCGCAGGATCGTGCGGCCGGTGGTGGACTTGCCGCAGCCCGACTCGCCGACCAGGCCGAGGGTCTCGCCCTTTTTGATCGAGAAGCTGACGCCGTCGACCGCCTTGACGTGGGCGACCGTGCGGCGCAGCAGGCCGCCCTTGACCGGGAAATATTTGCGCAAATCGTTGACCTGCAGCAGATCGTCAGCGTTGGTCAGCTGATGGACCGACGGCTGGGCCGGTTGCGTGGTTGAAACAGTCATAACTCTTTAATCCTTTGATCTGCCTGCGAATTTTAGTACAGCCAGCAGCGCACCAGCCGATCGCCCTCGAGCTTGATCAGCGGCGGCTCCTCCTGGGTGCATTGGTCCATGCGATAGGCGCAGCGGTCGGCGAAGCGGCAGCCGGCTGGCGGCTTGAGCAGGCTCGGCACCTGGCCGGGGATCGTGTCCAGCGCGTCTTTGATCACGCCCAGGATCGGGGTGGAGGCGATCAGGCCCTGGGTGTAGGGATGCTTGGGCGCCGCGAACAGCTGCTCGACCGGCGCGTACTCGACGGCCTTGCCGGCGTACATCACCATCACATTCTCGGCCATCTCGGCGACCACGCCGAGGTCGTGGGTGATGAGGATGATCGCGGTGTTGACCTTCTCGCGCAGATCGCGCATCAGGTCCAAGATCTGGGCCTGGATCGTCACGTCGAGCGCGGTGGTCGGCTCGTCGGCGATCAGCAGCTCGGGATTGCAGGCGAGGGCCATGGCGATCATCACGCGCTGCGCCTGGCCGCCGGAAATCTCGTGGGGGAACGACTGCATGCGGCGGGCCGGATCGGGGATGCCGACCATCGCGAACAGCTCGACCGCGCGCGCGCGGGCCTCTTCGCCGCTCAGGCCCTGGTGGACATTGAGCGCCTCTATCACCTGGTCGCCGACCCGGAAGACCGGGTTGAGGCAGGTGGTGGGTTGCTGGAAGATCATCGAGATGCGATTGCCGCGAATCTTGCGCATCTCCTCTTCGGACAGCTCGAGCAGATTCTCATTGTCGAAAATCACCTCGCCCTCGATCACCTTGCCGGATTTGCCCAGCAGGCGCAAAATCGTCAGCGACGTGACGCTCTTCCCGCAGCCCGACTCGCCGACGATGCAGAGCGTCTCCCCGCGCCGCACCTGGAAATCGAGACCATCAACGGCGTGGACGACACCATCTTCGGTGAAGAAATGGGTTTTGACGCCTTTGAGCTTGAGCAACACTTCCTTGTCAGCCACGTTGTCTCCGATTCTAAAGCTAGGGACGGACCGTTGGGTTAGCGCTTCATGCGCGGGTCAAGGGCGTCACGCAGGCCATCGCCGATGAAATTGAAGCAGAGCGAGCAGATGAAAATTGCCAGGCCGGGGAAGAAGGCGCGCCAGGGATAGTTCTCCAGCACCGCCAGGCCGCCGGCGTCGCGCAGCATGTTGCCCCACGAGGCGGCGGGCAGCTGCACGCCGAAGCCGAGGAAGCTCAGCGCTGCCTCGGTCAGCATCACGCCGCTGAGGCCGAGCGAGGCGCTGACGATCGTCGGCGCGATGGCGTTCGGCACCAGGTGGCGGAACATCACGCGCATGTTGGAGGCGCCCAGGGCCTTGGAGGCGTGGACGAACTCCTGCTCGCGCAGGCTGAGGATCTGGCCGCGCATCAGGCGGGCGCCGCCGGTCCAGCCGAAGAACACGAGGATTAAGATCAGCAGATTGATGCTGGGCTTCAAGATCGTGGTGATCACCAGCAAGAAGGGCAGCAGCGGCAGGGTGTTGAGGAAGTCGACGGTTCGCATGATCACGGCGTCGACGATCCCGCCGAAATAGCCGCTTGTCACGCCCAGGACCACGCCGAGCGTCTCGCTGAGGATGGTCACGGCGAAGGCGATGTAGAGCGAGACGCGCCCGGCGAAGAGCAGGCGGCTGAAGGTGTCGCGGCCCAGCTCGTCGGTGCCGAAGATGTGGGCGCTGGTGGGCGCTTGGTTGATGATCTCAAGGTTCTGCGCTTCCTGGGTGTAGGGCGCGACCAGCGGCGCCACGATCACCAGGAGGATGATCGCGACCACCACGAAAAGGCTGATCAGGGCCAGGCGGTGGCGCATGAACCGTTTGATGATATTGAGCCAGGGCCGCTCGTAGTCGTCTTTCTTGGCCTCGGCCACCTCAACCTGGGCGTTTGCAAGTGCCATAATCGTTTCCTTTAGAAATGGCGATCCGCAGCGATTTAGCCGAGCCGGATCCGCGGGTCGACGAAGGTGTAGAGAATGTCGGCCAGCAGCGTCGAGAACACAATCAGGATCGACGTGATCAGCAGGAAGGCTTGGGCCAGCGGGTAGTCGCTTGAGCCCAGGGCGTTGATGAACAAGAAGCCCAGGCCTTTGTAGTTGAACACCGTCTCGGTGAAGATCGCGCCGCTGAAGACGCCCGGGATGGCGAAGACCACGATGGTGATCAGCGGGATCAGGGCGTTGCGGAAGGCGTGCTTGTAGACGACCAAGCGCTCGCGGACGCCCTTGGCGCGGGCGGTGCGCACGTAGTCCTGGCTCAGCACTTCCAGCATCGAGGTCCGCATGAAGCGGCTCCAGCCGGCGATGTTGAGCAGCGACAGCACGGTCACCGGCATCACCAGGTGCATGACCCGGTCAAGGAAGGATTTGGCCTTGACGACGCCGATCATCGGCACCTCATAGTCGCGGAGCGCGAGGATGTCGCCTGGCGGGAAGTGGAACAGATCGTTGCTGCGCATGATCAGCGAGAGCGAGATGATCAGCAACCCGAACCAGAAGGCCGGGATCGAGATGCCGATGAAACTGAAAGTCGTAAAGAGATAATCGAAGAACGAGTATTGGCGCACCGCCGAGAACACGCCGAGCGGAATGCCGATCAGCAGCGAGATCAGCGTCGAGGTGACCGTGAGCCAGAGCGTGGCGGGCAGGCGGCTCTTGATCAGCTCCAGCACATCCTTGCCGCGCTGGACCTTCCAGGACTCGCCCCAGTCGCCGCGCAGGATGCCCTTGCGATCGCCGACGTATTTCTCGTCGAAGCCGACCTTCGCCACCCAGGTGTCGCCGGCCAGCCAGACCGGATACCAGAGGTACCAGGGCTTGTCCAGCCCCAGCAGGCGCTTCTGGCGCTCGATGTCCTGCGGCGAGGGGCGCGATTTGGGATCAGTGCTTTGCATCAGTTCGTCGAGCGGGCCGCCGGGGGCGATGGCAAAGATCGAATAGATCAGCCCCGACGACAGCAGCAAGACAATAATGATCTGGAAGAACCGGCGGATCAGATAGACGGTCATGGGACACCCCTCCACGTGCATGCAGGCCAATGGTCAAGTGAGGGCAAAAATTGACAAAGAACGCTTTTTTTTGCTTTTATTTCACCGTGGTGGCTGGCGCTGTTTGCAGCAGGAGTGGGACCGAAGCCCCACTCCTGAAGCGCCGAACGGGGGCGAACTTACTTGGTGATGTCCCAGGTCTCGATGTTCCAGAAGTCGACCGTGCTGGTCGGATCCAGCTGGGGACCGGTGACCACGGTGCGGGTGGCGCCGATGTTGACGCGCTGGTACAGCGGCAGGGTCGGCAGCTCAGCGTTCCACACCTTCTGGGCCTCGATCACGAGCGGGATACGCTTGGCGCGATCGGTCTCGGCCTGCGAGGCGAGGGCGGCCTTGTCGTAGTCCTTGTTGCACCAGCCGGTCTGGTTCTGGCCGGCGTAGTTGTTCTCGGGGGTCGGGATCTGATCGCACAGGTACAGGGCGGTCGACGGGTCGGCGCCGCTCACCCAGGCGTAGAGGCCGAGGTCGTACTTGCGCGGGACCAGGATGCCGTCGGGGCCGTTCTTGAACAGCACCGCGGTGCCCGGGACGAAGTTCAGGGTGACGTCGATGCCGACAGCCTTCAGGTTCTCCTGAATGATCTGGGCGACCGACTGGCGGGTCTGGTTGTTCTCGGTCGTGTAGAACTCAACCTTGAACGTGGCGCCGTCCTTGGCCAGGATGCCGTCGGCACCCGGGGTCCAGCCGGCTTCGGCCAGCAGAGCCTTGGCCTTGTCGGCGTCGAACTCATACTTCTCCAGGCCCTCGCCGTTCGGCGGGTAGGCCCAGTGGTCCTGGGGCAGGAACGAGTTCATCACAACGGTCTTGCCGTTGAGGACTTTGTCGATGATCTCCTGGCGGTTGACCGCGTAGGCCACAGCCTGCCGGACCTTGACATCGCCGAACGGGTTGGCGACGCCGTCGCCGCGCTCAACGGCGAAGTCCATGTGCTCCCACACGGTGGCGGGGACGTACTGGGCCTTGATCGTGCCAGCCTTCTCCAGCTCGTCCAGCTTGGGAACGTTGGCCAGGGTCAGGCCGATCGAGCTGACGACGTCAATCTCGTTGCCCTCAAGCTGCTGGATGATCTGGTCTTCGCTGGTGAGGTACTTGTAGACGACGTTGCCGACCTTCGGCAGGCCCTCGCCGGCTTTCCAGTAGTTCTCGTTCGCGACCAGGGTCGTGCTCTCCTGGGGAATGTTGTCGACGACCTTGTAGGGGCCGTAGGCCAGCGGCTTGTTCGCGTAGTCGCTGCTGCCGATGTCGCCCGGCTCCATCTTCTCCAGGACGTGCTTCGGCTCGGGGCCGAGGACGTTCAGGAAGTAGGTGGCGTCGGTGTAGCCCGGGGCGCCGGTCCAGACGATGGTCTTGTCGTCAACGGCTTTCCAGCCCTCCGAGCGCTCCAGCAGGAAGCGGGAAGCGTTCTGGATGTCGGGCTCGTTGTACAGCTGGGAGGCGTACTCGAAGTCCGCAGCGGTCAGCGGCGTGCCGTCTTCCCACTTCAGGCCGTCGATCAGCGTCCAGGTCACCGAGACCTGCTCCAGCTCCATGGCCTCGGTCATGCTCGAGGTGTCGGTGATGACCTCGTCGTTGATGACAATGGTGCCCTTGAAGGTGTTGTCGATCTTGACGGTCTTGGTCACCGCGTCGCCGTCGGCGAAGGACGGGATCTTGGTGAAGCAGACCGGCTGGTATTCGTAGCTCAGGCTCGTGATACAGGCCGGCTGGATCGCAGCCAGAACCTGCGTCGTCGCGCTCGACTGCGACTCAATGCCGAACAGCGTGTCCGGGTACTGGGTCATGCCGATGACGATGGTCTTGTCCATGTCGGGGCCGGTGCCACCGCTGGTCGGCGGGGTCGTCGGCTTGGTGGTATCTGTCGGAACAGTGGTGGGGGCCGGCATCATGGTCTCGGTGCCGGTCATCGGGGCGGTCGCAGCCGGGGTCGGCGCGGTCGAGCCGGTGGTCGGCGCGGCGGTCGGGGCGCCGGCGGTCGGCGCCGTCGTCGGGGTGGCTGCGCCACCGCAGGCGGCCAAGATGGGAACCACAAGAACCAGCATCATTGCATAGCTGGAAATGCGGCGCTTCGTTTGAAGCATGGTGTCCTCCTAAGCGGATGAGTACATTCGCAACAGGCGTGCGTTCGCCGGACAAAAGCCCGGCGGCCAACGATCGTTGGTCGGCAATCACCTCCTTTCAGGGAATGTGCATGCGGAAAGAAGGGCTGTGAAGCCACATTCAATGGCGCATTATACCGGATTCGAGTCCTGTGTCAAAACTCGGACCGGTACTATCCTGGCAGGTGACCAACCTGGCGGCCGGCTTTGCAACCGACCGTCACGCTTATTAACACTCAGTCTTTCGGCGGATGGTTCAATCGATTCCGGGGGAATTTCAAGGGAATTTTAAGGAAGATCGGCCAGCGCCGCGCCCAGCCGCGCCAGCCCCGCGCGGAAGGCCGCCGGCTCGGTCAGGCACGAGAGCATGATCCGGCATTGGTCGCCGTAGTCGTAGAAGAAGCCAGGGTGGACCAGCACGCCCCGGCCGAGGAGATCGATCACGAGCTGCTCGTCGTCGTCGCAGCCCAGGACCTGGGGAAAAAGATAGTAGCCGCCGTCCGGCCGTTCCAGCCGCAGGTTGCCGACGCCGGCCAGCGCCTCCAGCGCCAGCTCGACGTTATCCCGCACCCTGGCGACCATCTCGGCGACGAACGGCCGCCCCTCGCCCAGCAACGCCGGCAACATCGATTGGACCAGCGTGTTGCCGCTGAGAAAGGTGTCATTGATCAGCTCCAGCCGGTCGGCGTAGGCCGCCAGCGCCGGCTGGTTGAGCGCGATCCAGCCCAGCTTGAGGTCCGGCAGCGCCAGCAGCTTGGAGATCCCGTTGAGCAAGAAGACCGGCTGCCCGGGATGCAGGGCGGACAGCGGCGGCGCGCTGTCCGCCCCGATCGTGAACGGCGCGAAGACTTCGTCGCAGATCAGCGGCAGCCCCAGCCGCGCGAGCGCCGCCGACGGCCGCCGGATGATCGCGCCGGTCGGGTTGTGGGGCGAGACCAGCAGCACGCCCCGGGTGCGGCTGTCGGCGGCGGCCAGCAGCGAATCTTCGTCGATCTGCCAGCCGCGCTCCGGGTCGAGATCGTAGGTCCGCAGCTCGATGTGATGCAGCTCGGCCAGGTATTGGAACAGCGGATAGGTGACATTCGGCCCCAGCAGATTGTCGCCGGGCGCCGCCAGCAGCGAGAACAGCAGCGAGTAGGCCTCGCTGGTGCTGGCGGTGAGGAAAATCGCCTCGGGATCGACGGCCCAGGCCGGCGAGCGCTCGCGGTAGTAGGCGGCGATCGCCTCGCGGGCCGGCAGCAAGCCGCGGGGATGCGGATCGTAGCGGCGGCTCGCCCAATAGCCGCCCGCCGCCCGCTCCAGGATGTCCGGCGGGAACAGCAGGCCTTGCCGGGTCGGATTGGAGCTGGTCAGGTCGATGTAGCTGCCCGCCAGCCGCCGGCGCGCTTCCTCGATCGGGTTGGGCGAGAACTCGGTGTCGTCAAAGACCATGGTGAAGCTCGCTGCTCACTTGGAGGATGCCGGCCTGGAGCGAGGCTGCGGTTTGGATCTCGCGCAGCGACACGCCCAGCGTGACCATCGTTTGCGCTACGTCGGCCCGGATGCCCGTCAGCATGACCTCGGCGCCGAGCAGCCGCACGCCTTGGGCCAGCTGGAGCAGATGGTTGGCGGTGCCGGTGTCAATCAGCGAGACGCCGGTCAGATCGACGAGGACGGTCCTGGCGTGGCGCTCGCTGACCTGGTTGAGCAGCGAGGCGGTCAGCGCGCCGAGGCGCTGGGTGTCGAGGTGACCGACCACCGGCAGCACCAACACGCCCTCCAGCAGCGGGATGACCGGCGTCTCCAGGTCGCGCACCAAGTCCAGCAGCCGCTCCTGGTCGGCCGATTGCTGGCGGACGCGCGCCAGGCTCTCCTCTAGCTCCGCCCGCGCCCCCTCGGCGGCCGCCCGGCGCTGCTCGGCTTCGTCAAGGGCGCCGACCAGCGTGTCGTTGAGGATGTAGGCCAGCAGGCCGAGGAAAATCAGCGCGGCGGCGGCGATCACCGGCGTCAGGAAATCACTGACGCCGCCCTCCGGCCCGCGCAGCGCATCGAACGCGCCGAGCTTGGCCGGCGTGACGAAGGCGAAGAACGCCGCCAGCCCGGCGCCGGTCACCCAGGCCGCGACCCGCACCGAGCTCACCATGCCGATCGTGAGCATGGCGATGATCGTCGCCAGCATGATCAGATAGCTGCCGTCGCGGAAAAAGAAGGTGATGCCCACCGCCAGCGCGAACATCGGCACGAAGACCAGCAGCAGGCTGGCGCCGGGATTGCTGGCGTCCAGCGTCTGGCGGGCCAGCGCGATCGAGCCGGCGAAGACGGTCATGCCCAGCGCCAGCCCCACGGCCTCGATCCGGAAGCCGGCGAGCGCCGCCAGCGCGAACAGCACGCCGGACAACGTGGCGACGACCCGGAACATCCAGGTCAGAATGGCCTGGAAAGCGCGGAGCTGGCGCTGGCGCAGGCTGGGGGCGGGTCTCGGCGGTTCCATCGGCGCTCCTTTCGCTAGGAGTCGGCGGCCGGCGGGGTTTCGGTGGGTGGCGTCGGTTCGGCCGGCTCGTCGGCTGGCTCGTCGGTTGGTTCGTCGGCTGGCTCGTCGGCGGCGGGCGCTGCGTCGGTCCGGACGGTGTCGATGGTTGTGGGCGCGGCGGCCTGGAGCCGCTCGATGTCGTGGGCGTTGGTGGCGATCGCCGCCAGGACGCAGAGCAGCACGGCGGCGAACAGCGGCAGCGGCGCGAAGCGCAGGAAGCCGGCGTAGAGCAGGCCGATGCCGGCCAGAAAGAGCGCAGCGGCGCTCGCATTCAGAATTCGGGGGGAGGGCCAGGTTTTCATGCTGTTCCTTCGCAGAGTGGTCGCTGGCCCCAGTATGCCATAGCCGCCCCCGCCGCGCAATCAGGGCGCCGCGCCACCGTCCATCATACGACTGATTGACGTGCGGCGCCGGGCGTGCTACAGTCCCGCCAATCAATTGGATATCCAACGACGTTGAGAGGGACCAGTAGGCAGGACCCCGAAGGCCCAGCGAATCGAGGCCAGTGCGAGCTCGATCCGACGGCCCCGCCGAACCCACCCTTGAGTTGCCGCCGAAGCCCTCGGGATAAGGCTGGCCGGCCCGTCCGCCGTGATCAGGACGCCCCCTCTGCCGCGGAGCGCTACGCGGCAGGCGGCGGCTGAGCGGGGATCGATCGATCCCAACCAAGGTGGTACCGCGGATGTATGTTCGCCCTTGAGCATTGATTGCTCAGGGCGGTTTTGTTTTTAGGAGGTTTGCGATGCGATTGTCGACGCTGTTCGGACGGACGTTGCGCGAGGCCCCGGCTGACGCCGAGCACCCGGCCTTCCAGCTGCTGCTGCGCGCCGGCCTGGTGCGCCAGATGCTGGCCGGCGGCATGGCCCTCCTGCCGGGGGGCATGCGGGTCATGGAGCGGATCGGCGCGATCATGCGCGAGGAGCTGGAGGGGATCGACGGCCAGGAGTTCCGCGCGCCGGTGGTGCAGGCCGCCGCCAGCTGGGAGCGCTCCGGGCGCTTTTTCAGCTACGGCCCGCTGATGCTGCGCGTCCGCGACCGGGGCGAGCGCCAGCTGCTGGTCGCCCCGACCCACGAGGAGACGGTCGCCGAGCTGGCGGCCCGCGAGATCGAATCTTACCGCCAGCTGCCGGCGCTGATCTACCAGATTCACACTAAGTACCGCGACGAGCTGCGGCCGCGCGGCGGGCTGCTGCGGCTGCGCGAGTTCACGATGCTCGACGCCTACTCGCTCTCCGCCGACGACGCCGAGCTTGACACGGTCTATGATGAGGTGGCGGGGGCCTTCGAGCGGATTTTCGAGCGCTGCGGCGTGCGCTGGCTGGCGGTCGAGTCCAGCTCCGGCGAGATGGGCGGCCGCGATCCGCGCGAGTACATGGCGCTCTCCAGCCTGGGCGAGGACACGCTGGCGCTCTGCGACGGCTGCGGCTACGCCGCCAATCTGGAGGTCGCCGCCGGCGTGGCGGCCCGCGCGGACACGGGGC
This sequence comes from Herpetosiphonaceae bacterium, assembly GCA_036406115.1. Lineage (GTDB taxonomy): Bacteria > Chloroflexota > Chloroflexia > Chloroflexales > Herpetosiphonaceae > DASWWB01. The sequence goes on along the minus strand of DASWWB010001298.1, from coordinate 2,398 downwards.
CGGCCGACGCCGCGCTCGAGGAGGTGGCGACGCCGGACTGCGCGACGATCGCCGAGCTGGCGGCTTTCATGGGCGTGCCGGCCGCCGCCACGGCCAAGGCGGTGTTTTTCGACACGCCGGAGCGCGGCCTGGTCTTCGCGGTGATCCGGGGCGATCTGGAGGTGAACGAGATCAAGCTGCGGGCTGCCGCAGGCGTGTCGGAGCTGCGCCCGGCCAGCCTGGAGCAGATCGCCGCCGCCGGCGCGGTGGCCGGCTACGCCTCGCCGGTCGGGCTGCGCGATGTGTTCGTCCTGGCTGATCAATCGATCGTCGCCGCAGGGCCGCTGGTGGCGGGCGCCAACCGGGCCGGCTTCCACCTGCGTAACGTGGTCCACGGCCGCGACTGGCAGGCGACCGCGATCGCCGACCTGGCGACCGTGCGGGCCGGCGACGGCTGCGCCCGCTGCGGCGCGGCCCTGCGCCTGGAGCGCGCGATCGAGATCGGCCATATCTTCAAGCTGGGCACGTTTTACAGCGACGCGCTGGCCGCCAGCTTCCTGGATCGCCAGGGGCAGGCGCAGGCGCTGGTGATGGGATCGTACGGCATCGGCCTGGAGCGGCTGATGCAGGTGATTGTCGAGCAGCACCACGACGCCGCCGGCATCGCCTGGCCGGCGGCGGTGGCGCCGTTCGCCGCCCAGCTGATCACGCTCGGCGGCTCCGAGTCGGTGGCCGAGGCCGGCCGGGCGGTCTACGGGCGGCTGCGCGCCGCCGGCGTGGCCTGCCTCTACGACGACCGCGCCGAGCGGGCCGGGGTCAAGTTCAACGACGCCGATCTGATCGGCGCGCCGCTGCGGGTGGTGGTCAGCGAGCGGCTGGTCGCCGCCGGCCAGCTGGAGGTCAAGCGGCGGGGCGGTGCGGCGCAGCAGATCGATGAATCGGCGCTGCTGGAATGGATTGAAGCGCAAGGAGCGAACAGCCATGCTTGAGAATGTCAATATCGCAGTGATCGGGGCGGGGACGATGGGCGAGGCGGCGATCAGCGGCCTGCTGAAGGCGGGGCTGGTCGGCCCCGAGCAGCTGCTGGCGGCCACGCCGCGGGCCGAGCGGCGGCGCGAGCTGAGCCAGCGCTGGGGCATCCGCGCCACCGGCGACAACCGCGAGGCCGCCGATTGGGGCCAGGTGGTGATGCTGGGCATCAAGCCGCAGATGGTCGAGCAGGTGCTGCCGTCGCTGCACGGCGCGTTCCAGGAGGGCGATCTGCTGGTGTCGATCCTCGCCGGCGTGACGATGCGCGCGATCGCCGAGGCGACCGGCCACCAGGCGATCGCCCGCGCCATGCCCAACACACCGGCCCAGATCGCCGAGGGCATCACGGTCTGGACCGCCAGCCGCGATCTCGATTCGCAGCGCCGCGGCTGGGCCAAGACGGTCCTCAGCGCGATCGGCGCCCAGGTCGAGGTCGAGGACGAGAAGTACATCGATATGGCGACGGCGCTCTCCGGCACCGGCCCGGCCTATGTCTTTATGGTGATGGAAGCCTTGATCGACGCCGGCGTCCACATGGGCTTCCCGCGCCGCATCGCCGCCCAGCTGGTCGAGCAGACGGTGATCGGCGCCGTGCGCTACGCCACCCAGTCCGGCAAACATGTCGCCGAGCTGCGCAATATGGTCACCTCGCCGGGCGGCACGACCGCCGCCGCGCTCTACGAGCTGGAGCGCGGCCGCCTGCGCACGGTGCTGGCCGACGGAGTCTGGGCCGCCTACCGCCGCGCCCGCGAGCTGGGCGGGGAGTAGGGACAAATCCTCGCCGCTGTGTTAGCATGGAAGCCTGATCTTCCTGGCCGATGGAGGTGTGCTATGGGCGACACGTTTGACGATAACGACGAGGCTGAGAACGACGACTACCAGCCGCAGTTCGATCCCGACCACGAACATGCCAACGGCTGGCGCGCCTTCACGACCCTCGGGCTGTTCCTGGAGGAGGATAACTGGTACCCGCAGCGCGTCGGCGACAAGCCCTCCTTCCGCTCGGTGTTCCAGGGCACCAACGGCGATCTGCTCTGCCTCTCGCAGATCCGCATCGAGGCCCAGCAGCTGGTGATCTACGCCTACGCTCCGGTCAAGGTCCCCGCCGACGTGCGCCTCGCCGCCGCCGAGTACCTGACCCGCGCCAACTACGGCATGTTTATCGGCAATTTCGAGCTGGATTTCAACGACGGCGAGGTCCGCTACAAAACCAGCTGCAATTTCGAGGACGAGTTGCTCACGATGAGCCTCATCCGCAACCATATCTATCCCGCCGTGCATCTGATGGACCGCTACCTGCCCGGATTGATGCGCGTGATTTACGGCAATGTCTCGCCCGAGGAGGCGGTCGGCGAGATCGAAAAAGCCTAGCTCCCGCCAATCAAAACGG
>DASWWB010001297.1:0-5839 GCA_036406115.1 Herpetosiphonaceae bacterium | reverse complement strand
CCGGCGGGCGGCCCGCCCGCGAGCAGAAGAATGGTCTCGGATTCATCGGCCATAGCGCCTCATGATTGGTGCCGCGATCCAGGGGCCTGGACAGCGGGCGGCAGCGGCTCCGGCGCGGATCTAGCTGACTCCGGGCAGCGGGATGCCGGCGGCGTTCAGCGCGCTCAGCACCGCGTCGATGCCAAAAGGCTTGGGCAGGAAGGTCGTCAGGCGCCGGCCGACCAGGGCCCGGGCGGTGCGCAGGTCGAGGGCGCTGGTCACGATGATCGGCAGGTTGGGGTGCAGCTCATCGATCGAGGCCAGCAGCCGGCCATGCTGCATCAGCGGCAGGGTCGCGTCGACAATGCAGCCGACCCAGGCCTGGCGCGGATCGCAGAGATGCTCCAGCCCGGCCTCGGCCGAGTCAACGCCCACGGCCTGGTAGCCGGCGGGGGCGATCGTGCGCTGAAGAAGGGTCAGAACTGCCGGATCATCGTCAATCACCAGAATCTGGCCGGTTGGAAGCGCCATGGGATGACCTCCGCTGCAACTCCCCGCGCCGGGCGGCGCGGGACCTCAGGATGTTTTTTCGAGTATAGCACGGCTGTTTTGACGCGCCAACCGGGGGGCGGCGCTCGCGGCGCTCGCGAGGGGCCAGGGATCAGGGATCAGGCCGGACTTCGGAATGGCGGGCATCGCCAAGGGATCCATTCGGCAAGGCGGCCGCCCCTGACCCCTGACCCCTGACCCCTGACCCCTGACCCCTGACCACTACTCCCCCAACTCCTCCAGCGCCCAGCGGGCGGCCGCCTTGCCCGAGAGCAGCACGAGCGGGATGCCGCCGCCGGGATGGGTCGCCCCGCCGGCCAAGGTCACGCCGCGCAGGCCGGGCGGGCGGTTGCGGGGCCGCAGGAAGGCCGCCCGCAGGCCGTGGGAGGCCGGGCCGTAGAGCGCGCCGCGGTGGGCGTTGGTCATCGCCGCCAGGTCGGCGGGCGTGAGGCAGCGCTCGGAGACAATCGCCGCGCTCAGCCCGTCAAGCCCGGCCCGCTCCAGCCGGGAGACAATCAGATCGCGGTAGGCCGGCGCCTCGCGCTCCCAGTTGACCCTGCCGAGCGGCGGCGCGTTGACCAGCACGAACAGATTGAGCATGCCCGGCGGCGCGTGGCCCGCGTCCGAGCGGGCCGTCGCCGCGACATAGATCGTCGGGTCGGGCGCCGGCGCCCCGCGCTCGAAAATCGCGCGGAACTCGGCCGGATAGTCGGCGCTGAAGAAAATATTGTGGTGGGCCAGCTGCGGGAAGCGATCATGGACGCCGAGCAGCAGCACGAAGCCCGAGCAGGAGAGCGGATGGCTCGGCGCCTTGGCGGGCGGGATCAGCTCATCGAGCGCGTAGAGCGCATCGGCGTTGACCACTACATGGTCGGCGGCGACGCTGCTCCCGTCGGCCAGGCGCACGCCGCGCGCCCGCCGCCCGGCGAACTCCAGCGCCGAGACCGGGCTGTTCAGGCGGATCTCGACGCCCAGCTCGCCGGCGACCCGCTCCAGCGCCGCCGCCAGCCGGTACATGCCGCCGCGCACGTACCAGCCGCCCTGAGCCAGCTCGACGTAGGGGATGATGCAGAAGGTGGCCGGCGAGCGGTAGGGCGACGAGCCGTTGTAGGTCGCGTAGCGATTGAAGATCTGGCGCAGGTGCGGGTGGCGGAAAAAGCGCCGCACCGCCTGATCGACGGTCTGGAACGGGGCGATTTTGAGCGCGTCGCGCAGCAGGCGGGGCTGGAGCATCGTCCGCAGCCCGGCGAACGGCTCCAGCAGGAACGGCTCGGCGGCGGCCTGGTAGATGCGGGCGGCGAAGGCCATGAAACGGAAAAAGCCCGCCACGTCGGGCGGGCTCAGTCGCTCGATCTCGCCGACCAGCGCCGCCAGGTCGGCCCAGGCGTCGAAGCGCTGCCCGTCGGCGAAGCGGTAGCGGCAGGTCGGATCAACCGGGACGATCTCCAGCAGCTCCTCGCGGCGGTAGCCGGCGACGGCCAGCAGCTCGTCGACCACCCAGGGCATCGTAAAGAGCGACGGCCCGGTGTCGAAGGTGAAGCCGTCCTGCTCCACGAGGTTCATCTTGCCGCCGACCCGCCCATTCTTCTCGAACAGCGTGACGCGCGCGCCGGCGGCCCGCAGCCGGATGGCGGCAGCCAGGCCGCCGAGGCCGCCGCCCACCACCGCGACATGCTTCACCGCTGGTACCGGCCGGCCATGCGGGCGGCCTGCTCCGCGACATCATCGCGCAGGCTGGCGGGCGCCAGCACCTCCACCTCGCCGCCCCAGCCCAGGATCCAGGAGCGGACCTCGCGGGTGCCGCCGAGGTGCAGCGTCAGCTCGCAGCCGCCGTCCGGCAGATCCTCGACGATTTGCGAGCGGTGCCAGACGCTCTCTTGGACCCGCCTGGTGACCTCGGGCGTGAAGCGCAGCCGAACCTCGACCGTGCCGACCTCGTCCATGATCCCCCAGCTGTCGGCCAGATGGGCGTAGGGATTAAAATCCTCGGGGATCTCGTAGGTCTCGTCCATCAGCTCGGCATCTTGGACGCGCTCCAGCTTGAAGGTGCGGAGGGCGTTGCGCAGCTGGTCGTGGCCGATCACATACGAGGCTGGCTCGAAGCGGGCGACCTCCAGCACGTAGGGCGCGACAATCCGCTCCTCGGGCTCGTCGCGGCCGGTCGCCCAGTAGGAGAGGCGGACCAGGCGCCGGTCGGCCCAGGCGCGGGTCACCGTCTCCAGGACCCGGATGTACTCCTTGCGCAGCGGGCGCTGGCGGATCACCTCGGCGGCGCGGGCCAGGTGGGCGGAGATCGTCGAGTCGGGCAGCGAGGCGGCGATTTTGTCGAGCGCCGCCACCACGTGCGGGTTGTGCTCGTCGCTGTGGTGCGAGAGCAGGCGGGCGGCGAAAAACAGCGCGACCGTCTGGTTGAGATTGAGCTGGACCGTCGAGAGATAATCCTCGCGGTTGATGCCGAAGCGGCCGTCCAGCTGCCAGACCGGCACGCCCATCTCCTCCAGGGCCATCAGGTCGCGGTAGATCGTGCGCCGGTCCATGCCGGTCAGCGCCGCCAGATCGACCACCCGCAGGCCTTGGGGGTTGTTGTACAGCTTGTGTTCGATCCAGCGCAGCCGGGCGGCCTTGCTGGCGATCCGTTCAGCGTCAGTCATGCATCGCTCCAAGCGCGCGAAGAGCGCACCAGCGTGCGCCCTTTGATCTATCCCGGGGAACCGCGCGGCTAGAAGACGTTGGCGATCGCCAGCACAACCATGACGACGATCAAGCCGCCGCCGATCGCCAGGATGCGCACGAGGTCGCGCCGGATGTAGGTGTACTCCAGAGTGTGATCGAGGCCGCCCGGATTGGATTCCTTGAGATTGCGGATCGGGGGCCGGCGATTGGCCCGGGTCGAGCGCCGGCGTGGTGCCATTGACATACTTCAAATCCTCCTTGGCGGCTATTATACCAGAAGCGCCGGCGCTGCTGGCCCGCCGGCTATGCGGCGGCGGCGGACCGATCCACCTCGTAGCAGGCTAGGATATTGCCCGAGCCCTGCCACGTGCGCGAGGCCAGCAGCTTGAGCGGGCGCGGCAGCGGGCCGTCGAACAGCGGCGTGCCGGCGCCGGCGACCAGCGGGAAAATCATCACGTGCAGCTCGTCGACCAGATCATGCCGCAGCAGATCGTGCCAGAGCAGGCGGCTCATGATGGCGAAGATGTCGCCGCCGGGCGCTTGCTTGAGCGCCGCGATCGCCTCATGGGCACCGGCCCGGCCGATGACCCTGGTGTTGGCCCAAGGATCGAGCTCCGCCGGCGCCAGGGAATCCGAGATCACCAGCTTCTGGATGGCGCCGAAGCGCCGCGACAGCTCGCGGCGGATTTCGGTGGCCGCCGGATCGCCGGCCACGCCCGGCCAGTACGACTGGTTGCCCAGGAACGCCGCCCGGCTCAGCAACAGGCTGCCGGCGGCCCGGACCCGCTCGGCCATGTACTGGTCGAGCGTTTGGTCGCCGCCGTAGTCGGGATGAAAAGATCCGAACAGCGAATCGACCGTGCGGTCGGGTCCTTCGTAATATCCGTCAAGGCTCATCATGTTGCAGACAATCAGTTTGCGCATCGCGCCTCCTCGCCCATTGCCGCCGCCCTTCGCCGGCGGCGGCATGATAGCGAACATCTGTGCGCCGCGCAAGCCGCGAGGGCCTAGGGCGACACCCGCACGGTGCGATAGACCGCCTCGATCTCCGGCAGCAGTTTCTCGTCCTCGGGCTTGAGCATGGAGACAGCCATCACCACGCCGTCCGGCGCCGGGATGAACATGCGGGCGTGGATCATGCCCGTTTCCTTGCGCACCGCCCAGATCCTGCCGTCGCCCAGCGGCGTGCTGACGACATCGGGCATGCCTTTGCCGTATTGCAGCTCCATCGCCCGCTCCAGGCGGGTCGCGTCATCGCCGTCGCCGACGTGCAGCGCGACAATCGTCGGGATCAGGAACTGGCTGCTGTTGCCGGGCACCGTGAACGAAGGACCGCCCGTGGGATCGAGGGTCTCGGTCCAGGTCCCGGGGATCTCAGCGGTGACCGTCACTTTGGAGTCATCGGGCAGCAAGGTGTAGGCGATCGTGTAGGTGTGGGTGGCGGGCGTCGCGGCGGGGGCGCCGCAGGCGGCGAGCAGCGCCAGCAGGAGCAGGGCGCGCAGGGTGCGCCCGATGGATCGGTCCATGGCCTGTCCTTTCGTGTGAGCCCGGCGCCGCGTGCCGGCGCCGGGCTGGTCTGCGGGGCGCATGCCGGCCCGGCGCCGCTGCGCGCCGCCCATCGCCTGGCATGCTCCAACCCTGCGTGAAGCATACCAGGCGCCTGTGTCAGCGATCGTCGCAGCGGGCGGATCAGCTGGGCGGCACCAGATTGGCCGGGATCTCCTGGAGCAGCCAGGAGTTGCCGTCGGGATCGGCGAAGCGCGCCATGCGGACGCCGCCGCCGACATCATCGATCTGCCCGACCTCGACGCCGCGCGCCAGCAGCGCATCCCGCGCCGCCGTGATCGAGTCCACCACCAGGTGCAAGCCTCGCAGCGCGCCAGGCGTCATCGCCGAAATCTCGCCCAGCCCAGTGCTAAGCAAGATCGAGCAGGCCGAGCCGGGCGGCGTCAGCTGGGCCACCCGCAGCCCCGGCGCCGGCCGCACATCGTGGTCAAGCGCGAAGCCGACCTGGCCCGCGTAAAAGCTGATCGATCGATCCACATCCGCCACCGGCACCGGCACCAGCTGAAATCGCAGCTCGCTCACAATTCGTCCTTTCGCCAGCCCCGCCCTGCTCTCGCGCCGCGATTGTAGCAGGCGGGGCAAGTGGGTGCAGGCCGCTTGCGAAAAGCCGGCAGGAGCAACCCATCGCCCATCCTGGCCCCAGCCTATGCCATAATGCGGGCGTATCCGCCTGCGGTTCAGCTCCGCTGCGAGCGTGAGGAGGCAAAGCGATGGCGCACATTCCCATCCGTCAGCTGACATTGTACAAACAAGGGATCGGCTATTTCCGCCGGGCCGGCACGATGACCGGCACCCAGGTGGCGCTCGTCATTCCCCGCGCGGGCACCAATGACGCCCTCAAGAGCCTGGATGTGCGGATCCGCGCGGGAGGTCCGTTTCTGAGCGTCGACTATGAAACACCGGAAGACAGCGCCGCGCTCCTCGACACGCTGGCAGTCAAGGTCGCGGATCGCTCCAGTTTCGCCGATGTGCTGGCGAGTCTGCGGGGAAGCCATGTAACGCTCCATCTCGATGATGAGTCAGCCATGACGGGACGGCTTATCGGTCTCGAATCCTCGCTTGAGCCGGCAAA
>DASWWB010001296.1:0-2667 GCA_036406115.1 Herpetosiphonaceae bacterium | reverse complement strand
CCAGCGCCCCGCCGCCGGCGCCCAGCCCGGCGTAGCCCAAGATCCACAGCCGGCCGAGCCGCCACAGCGCCGGCGGGGCGGCGAGGCGGGCGTCCGGGGCCGGCGGCAAAGCGTACATGCGCGCTCCTTTCGCAGCAGATTGGCTGCCGCCGAGCATAGCAGATATCCAGGCGCCGGGGGCGCTGATGCCGCAACCTCGCCCGCCCGCCCCTTCGTAGACAAGCAGTGATCCGCCCTGAGTGTTGAGATTGAGGACAACCGTATGCTGTTTCGCCCGCTCGCCATCGCCCTGCTGGCCGCCGCCCTCGCCGGCTGCGCCGTCCAGCCCGCCGCGACTGACACGCCGACGCCTACCCGCCCTCGGCAGCCGATGTTCACCGCCCGCCCTGCGACGGTGATCCGCGACACGCCGATCCACACCAGGGCCGCCACCACCTCGCGCACCGCCCGCACGCTCGCCGCCGGCACCAAGATCGATATCTATGAGCGCCACGATCAGTGGGTGTCGGTCGCCGCCGATCCTGGCACCCAAGGCATCGAGTGGATTCGCATGCTCGATGTCAGAATGCCGGTCGATGAGCTGGCGGCGGTGCCGGATTACAGTGGCCTGGGCTACGAAATTATCACGCTTGACGAGCAGATTGAGCGCAGTTCGACGGCGATCACCTTCACCGGCGTGCTGAAAAACAACGGCGGCCACCCCGCCTATCAGCTGCGCGTCTACCTCAACGCCATGGATCTTGCAGAGCTGCGCGCCATCCGCGAGCAAAACCCCGCTGCCTCGGTCGTCGTGCCGCGCCATGGCTACGATGTGGCGCTGCCCGACTTGGCGCCCGGCGCCAGCGTTCCGTACCAGATCGTCAAGCCAAATCCGCTGCCTGATTGGGATTACAGCATCGGCTACACCAGTTTGTCGGCCCCGCCGGCCTCGCCGCCCACGCCGACGCCCTGACCGCCGCCCGCTGCAAAAGGATGAATTCTCGCCATGCACTACCAAAATCTGCTCTGCCTGGGCGACAGCCAGACGTTCGGCGCCCGCTCCTACGGCTGCTACCCGCTCTATCTGGCCCAGTCGCTCAGCGCGCGCACGCCCTACGAGTGGCGCGCGATCAACCGCAGCCAGAACGGCTTCACCGCCCGCGATCTCTGGTTCAAGCTCAATGATGAGATCGACGGCATCCGCGACACCTATCAGGCCTGCCTCCTGATCGGCACCAATGATGTCGGCAACGGCACCGATCCCCAGCTGTTCGCCGAATACTACCGCCAGATTTTGCGCGCCCTGCGGATCGGCGGCTACAAGGCGATTGTCTGCGGCCTGATCCCGCCGATCTACGCCGACGGCCATATCTTTTTCACCAGGCGGGCCGCCGAGCGCCGGGACTCCTACAACGAGCTGGTGCGCCAGGTGGTGGCCGAGACCGAGCGGGCGCATCTCGCCGACCTGGACGGGCTGGGCCGCGACTGCTACGTCGATCCGGTCCACTTCAACGAGCGCGGCAACCGCGCGGCGGCGGCGGTCTTCGCGGAGGCGCTGCTCAGCCTATGAAGATCGGGATCGTGATGGGCACCCGCCCGGAGATTATGAAAAACTATTCGCTGGTCCGTGAGCTGCGCCGGCGGGGGCGGCCCCACGCCGTGATCCACACCGGCCAGCACGGCGACGATCTCATGCGGGGGGCGGTTTTCCGGGCGCTGGGCTACGCGCCGGATTTCGTCATGCCGGGGCCGTACGCGCTGGGCCGGGCGGTCGATTGGCTGCGCGGCCTGATTGCCGAGCAAGGGCTCGACCTGATCCTGGTCAACGGCGACACGGCGGCGGCGCTGGCCGGGGCGCTGGCGGCGGTCTACTCGGATGTCGCGCTGGCCCATGTCGAGGCCGGCCTGCGCTCGTTCGACCGCCAGATGATCGAGGAGCGCAACCGGATCATGGTCGACAGCGCCGCCCAGTATCTCTTTTGCTACACCAGCCGCCAGGCGGACTATCTGGCCGCCAACCGCGAGCTGCGCGGCGCGATCTTCAATGTCGGCAACACGACGGTCGATCTGCTCGCCGACCTGGCCGGCCTCCTGCCAGCGCCGGAGCCACGCGGCTACGCCTACGTCACGCTGCACCGCAAGGAGTTCACCGACGATCCCCGGCGCATGCGGGCGGTGTTCGGCGCGCTCGCCGGATTGGCCGAGCGCTTCCCGGCGCTGATCTTCCCGATGCATCCGCGCACCAGGGCCGAGATGGCGCGCCACGGCCTGCCGCCCGGCCTGCTCGGCGGCGCGCGGGTGCTGGAGCCGGTCGGCCCGCTGGAGTCGCTCGCCTACCAGCGCCACGCTGAGCTGATCCTCACCGACAGCGGCTGCATCCAGGAGGAGGCCTATCTCCTCGGCGTGCCCTGCGTGACCATCCGCGAGAACACCGAGCGCCCCGAGACCCTGGAGGCCGGCGCCAACGTGGTCTGCGGCTTCGAGCCGGCGGCGATCGCTGCCGCCGCCGCGCGCCAGCTTGCCGCCGGCCGGCGCTCCTTTCCGCCAGTCTACGGCGAGATCGGCGTCGCCGGCCGCATCCTGGATGCGCTGGATGGCGCGTCGCGGCCCTGGGGCGGCGGCTCGGACGACGCGCGGGCGCTGGGCTGATCAACCCAACCTAAAGCGCCGTGCCGCCCATCCAACAAG
>DASWWB010001295.1:0-9024 GCA_036406115.1 Herpetosiphonaceae bacterium | reverse complement strand
CCCGGCCGCCCGCCGGCGCCAGCGCCAGCGAGCCCCCAGCCGCCAGCGCCAGCCCAGCGCCCAGCCCCATCCAGCGCCGCGAATAGGCCAGGTGCTTGGGCGAAAAGGGATTGTTTGATAGTTTCGCCGCCGGCCGCAAGCCATCGAACCGCCCCGCCGCCATCTCTGCCATCACCCCAGCCTTTCCCGCAAAACAACGCCGCGCTATGGTACCAAGGATTGGCTATCAGCTATCAGCTGTCAGCTATCAGGGGAGGCGATGAGGCGGCGGGAAACGGCACGCAGCCGCCCCGCCGCGACCACGCGGGCGCCGGCATCGGACGGCGAAATGAGAAACACGCCAGCCCAACCAGCAATCAACGGCCAAACATCGACCCTAAAAATTCCCCGCCCTACCCCGCTGCCAGCCAAGCCCGGCACGCCGCCGCCCCGCCGCGACCACGCGGCCGCCGGCACCAAACGGCGAAATAAGAAACACGCCAGCCCAAACAGCAATCAACAACCAGATATCGGGGGTTGCAAGGGGCAAGCCCCCTTGCGCTCCCGCCTAGAGGCGGGCGGGGGGTGGTGATCAGATTATCCGCTGGAGCAGCGTCGGCACCTCAACCTGATCGAACAGGCGGTTGGCCTCGCTCTGAGCCTGGAACGCCTCGGCGAAGCGGCCGGCGCGGCGGTGGCACTCGGCCCGGACCAGCTGGAGCAAGCCCTGCTCATAGGGATCGCTGATCGAGCCCTGCTCGGTGCCCAACCGCTCCAGCTCCGTCTCGGCGGCGGGCAGCTGGCCGAGGTAGCAGTGGACCAGGGCCAGCAGCCGGCGGGCGTGGAAGGCGGCGATCGCATCATTGCCCTGCTCCGCCAGCCGGCAGCCCTTGCTGGCCAGGGCCAGAGCCAGCCCGCGCCGGTCCTGGATCAGGGCGATGCGGCCGAGGTAGTCGGCGACATCGGCGCGCTTGCCCTGGTGGCTCTGGGTCGAGCGGTAGAGGCATTCGGCCTCGATCAGCGAGCGGCGGGCGCGGGCCAGATCGCCGGCGAAAAACGAAATCTTGCCCTGGTGCATGCGTGACAGGGCCATATGGAGCTTGTCGCCGACCTGGCGGGCGAGGGCGAAGGTCATCTGGACCGACTGGAGCGCCGCGTCGAGCCTGCCGCGCTGGAGCATCACGTGGGCCGCATTGAGCGACGTGCGGATCTGGCCGTCCAGGTCGCCGTTTTTGATATAGGTTTCCATGCTCTCGGTGTAGAAGCCCTCGGCGGCGCCCAGGCGGCCCTGGTTGTCGGCGATGATGCCCAGGTTGTTGAGCGCCCGGGCGATCGCCAGCTGGTCATTCAGCTGGCGGCTCATCTCCAGGCTCTGCTCCACCAGGCCGCGGGCGACCTCCAGATCGCCCTGGCGCCAGGAGACGCCGGCCAGCCGATTGTAGGCCAGGGCCTGGATCGAACGATTGCGCTCCAGCGCGGCGGTGATCAGCGCGGCCTGGAGCAGGCGCTCGGCCTCGAGCAGGTCGCCGCTGAAAAACGCGATCCAGCCGGCGTCGGCGTCGATCCTGGCGTGCTCGATCAGCTCGCCGTCGCCTAGGGCCAGGCGCGCCCGCTCCAGGTGGTGCCTGGCCTCGTCATAACGGCCCTGCTTCTCATAGGTCGCCGCCAGCCGGCGCTCGACCGAGGCATGGAGCGTCTCGTCGAAGGCCGTCGCGCCGGCGATGACCTGGAGCGCCGCCTCGTAGCCGGCGCGGGCCTCGTCGTAGCGGCCGATCAGCATCAGCACATCAGCCTGGCCGGCGTGGAGCTGGACATGTTCGCGGCCGTAGCCGTCGCGATGGGCTTGGAGCAGCGCGGCGACCTCGTCGTACAGGCGCAGCGCCTCGTCGTTGGCGTAGCGCGAAGCCGAGCGCTCGGCGGCGAGCAGCCCGAAGCGCATCGCCCGCGGCAGATCGTGGGAGCGGCTGTAGTGGTAGGCCAGCGCATCGACATGCTCATCGATCCGGTCGCCGGCCAAATCCTCCAGCGCCCAGGCGACCTTGGTGTGCAGATCGCGGCGCTGCTGGGCCAGCAGCCCGCCGTAGACCGTCTCGTGGGTGAGAATGTGGTTGAAGGTCCACTGATCGCCGCTGGCGCGGCGCGGCCTGATGAACCCGCGCTCCTGAAGCGCCGCGAGCCGCCCGGCGAGGCCGTCGCCTTGATCAAGCTCGCGCAGCAGCCTGGTCGAGAAGCGCCGGCCGATCACCGCCGCCTGGGCCAGGCTCTGCTGGAGCTGCGCCGGCAGGTGATCGACGCGCGCCCGCAGCAGGGCCTCCAGCGAGAGCGGGAGACTGTCGAGGCTCAGCTCGCCGGCCTCCTGGGCCTGGAGATCGATATGGCGCTCCAGGGCGTGGCGCACCAGCTCCTCCAGGTAGAACGGCACGCCCTCGGCCTGCTCGACCAGCAGCTCGATCAGCGCCGACGAGGCGGTGGGCAGCAGCGAGACCGCCATCTGCTGCAAGTCGGGCGTCGCAAGCGGCGGCAGCTCCAGCAGGTTGAAGCGCTGGAGCAGCCGGCCGCTCAGGGCGTCGATCAGCGCCCGCACCTTGGGCTGGCCGTCGTTGCGGGCGATCAGATAGAGCAGCAGCGGGACATTGTCAAGCGAGTCGGCGAGATAGGTGATGAGCTCGACCGACAGCTCGTCGGCCCAGTGCAGATCATCCAGGATCAGCATCACCGGCTGGCGCTGGGCCAGCGAGAACAGCACCGTGCGCAGCGCCTGGAACACCTGGCGCTTGAGCTGGGCCGGGTCGAGGTGGCGGACGCGCTCCAGCAAGGTTTCGTCGACCAGATCGATCGACAGCAGGTATTCGAGGTACGGCACGACCTCGTCGGCCTTGGCGACCTGGCTCTCCTCGACGGCGGCATTGACCTTGGCCCGCACCACCGCCCGGTTGTCGGTCGGCAGGATCCGGCAGAAATCGCGCACCACGCCGATGAAGGCGCTGTAGGGCACCATGCGGGTGTGGGCCGCGCAATCGCCCTCGAAAACCTGGAGATCGCGGTCGCGGATGCGGTTGATCAGCTCGTTGGTGATCCGCGACTTGCCGATGCCGGCCTCGCCCAGCACGCAGACTGCCGCGCCGAGGCCGCTCTCCAGCTGGAGCGTGACATTTTCCAGCAGCTCCAGCTCGCGCTGGCGGCCGGCAAGCGGCGTGCGCTGCCCGCCGATCCCGCGCAGCGACTCGGGCTGGGCGCGCTTGCCGAGCAGCTCTTGGGCGGCCAGCGGCTCGGCGTAGCCCTTGAGCGAGACCGTGCGCTGCGGCGCCAGCTCGAACACCGGCTCGATGGTCTGGGCGGTGAGCTGGTTGAGCAAAATCGTGTCCGGCTCGGTGACCTGCTGGAGCCTGGCGGCAATATTGACCACGTCGCCGATGACCGTCGCGGCGCCGAAGCGATCGGAGCCCAGCTGGCCGGCCACCACCTCGCCGCTGGCCAGCCCCAGGCGCATCGCCAGCCGCACCTGCTCGGTCTGGCTGATCTGCTCGTTGTAGGCGGCCAGCTCGTCGGCCATCGCTAGTGCGGCGTAGGCGGCCTGGACCGCGTGCTGCTCAAGGGCGGTCGGCATGCCGAAGACCGCCATCAGCCCGTCGCCGGTGAACTTGTCGATGGTGCCGCCGAAGCGCCGCACGCTCTCGCTGAGGCGGCGCAGGCAGCCGTCGAGCACCAGGTACATGCGCTCGCCGCCGAGCTGGGCGGTCAGGGCGGTGTAGTTGCAGATATCGGCGAACAGCACTGTCACCACCCGCCTGGTCGAGGGCGGCGGCGCCGGCGCCGGCAGCGCGGTGGCGCACTGGCCGCAGAAGCGGAAGCCCGGAGGATTGACCGCGCCGCAGCCCGGGCAGGCGAGCGGCAGCGGCGCCGAGCATTGGCCGCAGAACCGCGCGTCGGCGCCATTCTCGCCAAAACCGCAGTTCGGACAGGTTCGGGATTGGTTCGCCGCATCGCTCATCAGGCTTTGACTCCCACCACAATCAGCATACCCGGCCTATAGCAAATACAAGGCCAGGGTGCTTACCAAAAATCGGCAGAAAGCCCGCCGCTTGAGCAGTGGAATGAATGCCGTCGATGGGTTGACACGATAGACCATGGTGCGCCATACTGTGTCTATGGCTGATGATATCAATCAAGACTATAGACACAGTAACGGGGCGGTGTACTTACTGCGGCTGCACTTCATCTGGATACCGCGCCGGCGCCGCAAGGTGTTGGTTGGCCCGGTTGCCCAACGACTGGATACGTTGCTGCGTGAGAAAGCCGCCGACCTGGACTTGGATGTTGTGCGGTTGGCTATTCAACCCGATCACCTCCACCTGTTTGTTGGCGTTGATCCAAAGATCGCACCCGCGCAAATCGCCTACCGCTTGAAAGGCTACACCGCGCGCCTTCTGCGGCAGGAGTTCCCGCATCTGCGCAAGATGCCGTCCATGTGGACCACATCGTATTTCGTTTCATCGGCTGGCACTGTGGCGGCGGCCACGATTGAGCAGTATATCCAGTCGCAAAGTACAAGAGCCTGAGATGCAGCACCAACGCGCCTATCGCTACCGCCTTGAACCAACCGCCGACCAGGAAGCAGGCTTGTACCGTTTCGCTGGGGCACGGCGCTGGATGTGGAATTGGGGCTTGCAGCGCAAACAAGACCACTACCAGCAGTACAAGGTTGGTCTGTCGTTTCGCGCGTTGTGCGAAGAACTGCCAAGGCTGAAAGCAGATCCGACAACCGCGTGGCTGAAAGAGATTGATAGTCAACTGCTGCAACAAGCCTTGCGCGACCTGGAACAGTCGTTCAAGGCGTTTTTTGCGCGACGGGCGCGATATCCCCGGTTCAAGTCCCGCAAGCGTGGCGCGTTCAGTTTTCGTATTCCACAGCGCGTCACAGTTGCCGATGGGCGCGTGTATGTCCCGAAGATTGGGGATATCAAGCTGCGCTATCACCGCCCGATCGTTGGCGAGACAAAAAGCGCCACCTTCACCCGCGATGCGGCGGGACACTGGTATGTCTCGCTGATTGTCGCATTCGATCTGTCGGATGAACCCGCGCCTTTGCCGCCGATTGAACACACGGTTGGGGTTGATGTGGGCTTGAAAGACTTTGCGGTCTTGAGTGACGGCACGCGCATTGCGCCGCCCAAGTTCTACCGCACCGCCGAACGCAAGCTGAAACGGGCGCAACGGGCGTTGTCGCGCAAAGTGACGGGGAGTCGCAACCGTGCGAAAGCCCGCCAGCAGGTAGCGCGCCTGCATACCCACGTTGCCAACCAACGGCGCGATTGGCTGCACAAGCAATCTGCGGCGATCATTCGCCACTATGACGCCGTCTGCATCGAAGATCTGAATGTGCGTGGCCTTGCGAAATCCAAGCTGGCGAAAAGCATTCACGATGCGGGGTGGTCCTTCTTTCGTTCCCTGTTGGCCTACAAAACGTGCTGGAATCGCAAGCATTTGGCGGTGATTGATCGTTTCTACCCCTCAAGCCGACGGTGTGGCCAGTGTGGGGCGATCAATGCTGATTTGCAGTTGGCGGATCGGGGCTGGCGCTGTACGTGTGGTGCAGTCCACGACCGCGATCTGAACGCCGCAACGAATATCCAGCACGAAGGCTACCGGCTTCTGGCGGCGGGGCACGCCGACAGACGAAACGCCTGCGGACAGCCTCCAAGACCGCCGATGGCGGCAGGGCTGGATGAACCAGGAAGCCTGCCGCTTTAGCGGTGGGAGTGTCACGAAGGGTAAAAGGGACCTCAGCAGCAGGGAGGTGCTCCAGGCCTGGCTAGCCCGCGCTCGATAGGGGAGCGGTGGCCGAAAAAAGCGACCGCCCCCCGCCGGCAAGCGGCGGGGGGCGGTGCGAATGCGGGATTGCGAAGGGCTTAGCCTTCGGTTTTGCCCATCCTGGCCTTGAGGGCGGCCAACTCGTCCTCGACCGCAGTGTCGCGCTCCAGGTCGGAGAAGCGATTCTCCAGCGAGTCGCCTTCGAGCTTGGCCATGGCGTCGGCGCGGGCCAGCCGGTCGTCGACGCGCTCCTCCATCTGATCCATCTTATCAAGGGCGTTGAGGTTGCCGATGCCCTGGACCGTGCGCTGGATGGCCTCCTGGGTCTGGGCGCGGTTCTTCTTGGCGATGATCAGCTCTTTCTTGGCCTTGGTCTCGGCGATGCGGGACTCCAGTTTCACCAGCGCGTCCTGGAGCTGCTCGACCTGCTGATCCTGGGCGGTGTACTGCTCTTTGTAGGTGTCGGCCATCTTCTGGGCCTGGGTTTTGCGCGAGAGGGCGGCCTTGGCAAGCTCGTCGTCGTTGTGGCGGACCGCAGCCTCGGCCTTCGCCTGCCACTGGTCGGCCTCGGCCTGGAAGCTGACCATCTTGCTGTGCAACTTCGTTTCGTCAGCCATCGCCGATGCGACCGCGGTCTTGGCCTCGTACAGCTGCTCCTGCAGCTGACGCATGTACTCGTTGACCATCTTCTCGGGATCTTCAGCTCGGTCCAGCATGCTGTTCAGGTTGGCGCTGACCAGGTCCTTGACGCGACTCAGTAGAGACATGCGGATTTCCTCCTTAAAGTAGCCGAAACTCAGCGTGCGATTCATTCTAGCACATCGGTCTTGGCACTGACAACCAACCATACGCACGGCGGATCGCATGGTTGCTGCAAGCGAGCCGAACAATTAGTCGACAATCCCCAGCGGGGCCGCTCGCTCCTTCAGCACCGCCGCCGAATGCTGGAAGGCCGCTAGCTCCTCCGGGCTCAAATCCGGCGTCAGCACCTGCTCGACGCCGCCGGCGCCGACAATCGAGGGCAGGCTCAGGCACATCCCGCTGACGCCATGCTGCCCATCCAACAGGCTGGAGACGGTCAGCACGGTGCGCTGGTTCCGCACGATCGCCTCGACCAACGTCAGCAGCCCGAGGCCGATCGCGTAGTAGGTCGCGCCTTTGCGCTGGATGATCGAATAGGCGGCGTCGCGGGTCTGGACGAAGATTTGATCCAGCGCCGCAGGATCGTAGGGCCGGGGCTGATAGTCGCGCAGCCGCACCCCGCCGATCGTGGCGGCGCTCCAGACCGGCACCTCGCTGTCGCCGTGCTCGCCGATGATATGGGCGTGGACGCTGCGCGGATCGACCTCGTAGTGCTGGCCGAGCAGGAAGCGGAAGCGCGCGGTGTCCAGGATGGTCCCGGAGCCGATCACCCTGCCGGGCGGCAGGCCGCTCAGCTGGAGCGCCAGCAGCGTCATGATGTCGACCGGGTTGCTGGCCAGCAGGATGACGCCGCCCGGATTGGCCTTGACGACCTCGGGGATCACCGCGCGCAGGATCGCGGCGTTGCGCTCCAGCAGCTGGAGCCTGGTCTCGCCCGGCTGCTGGGCGGCGCCGGCGGTGACCACCGTGATCGCCGCGCCAGCCAGGTCGGCGTAGTCGCCGGCGCTGATTCGCAGCGGGCGCACGTAGGGCAGGCCGTGGTTGAGGTCCATCGCCTCGGCCTCGGCCCGCTCGCGGCGGCTGTCGATCAGCACCAGCTCGTGGGCGATGCTGCGCTGCATCAGCGCGTAGGCGAAGGACGCCCCGACCATGCCGGCCCCGACAACCCCGATTTTGATCCGTCGCTCATCCGTCATCGTTCGCTCCTTTCGATTCGCTGTTCCACTGCCGCCAAGCATAGCGCACATCGCCGCGCCTGGCAGCGCCAAGCGCCGCAGCGCCGGGCCAGGGGCGCTGCGGGGATGGAGAGATTGGAGTGCGGCGGCTAGGCGCCGATCGGGTGGCGGGACGGGATGCCGACGGCGCGCGGGTAGGCGGGCGGCGTGGGGTTGGTTTTGGCGACGACGATCAGCGAGCGGGCGGGAGCGCCGGGAACCTGGACATCGAAGGCCTCGCGCACCGCGCCGCCGAGGATGCGGATGGCCGGGCGGGCCTCGGCCAGCTCCTCGTCGACATCGGCGCCCTTGGGCGCGAACCAGAGGCCGCCGAGCGCGCAGAGCGGCAGGCAGTACTCGGCGAGCGGCGCCAGCCTGGTCACGGCGCGGGCGGTCACCAGCTGATAGCGCTCGCGGTGGGCCGGCGCGCGGCCGACCTCCTCGGCGCGCTGGCTGACCACCGCCACCCGCTCCAGCCCCAGCCGCTCGGCGGCCTGGCGCAGGAACGCGGCCTTTTTGCCGATCGACTCGATCAGCGTCACCTGGGTCCCCGGCCAGAGAATGGCGAGCGGCAGGCCGGGGAAGCCGCCGCCGGCGCCGATATCGGCCATGCTGGCGGGCGGCGTCGGCGCCTCCCAAGCGGTGGCCAGGGCCAGCGAATCAAGCAGGTGGCGGCGGGTCAGATCGGCCAGGGTGGAGGCGGCGACCAAGTTGGTGTGCTCGCTCCACTCGCCGAGCAGCTCGGCGAAGGCCGCGAACTGGCCGAGCTGGCGCTCAGTCAGCGCCAGGCTCCAGTCCCGGCAGGTGTCAGTCAGGAGCGTGAGATCGATCATCGTTGTTTCGACAGCTCGTTATGCATGCGGGCCTGCTCGATCAGGCCGAGATTCATATAGATGTTGGCGATCTTGCGGTGGAGCGCGGCGGCGCGGGGGCTGCCGGGCAGCGCGGCCTTCCACTGCTTGACGGCGGTGGCCGGGTAATCGCGGGACTCATAGGCGTCGCCCAGCCGCTCGCGGTCCATCGTGCCGCCGGCGACATACTGCTGCATTGAGTGACCGCACTCGCAGACCAGCCCTTCGCGCAGATCGAGGACCCTGGCGCAATCCGGGCAATCGAAGACCTGCTCCATACCGCAGGCCTGGCAGACCGCCTCGACGCCGGTCGGGGCGCCGCAAAAGACGCAGGGCGCCTCGGTGATCTTCGAGACCGGCGGCAGGTCGATCGGCCCGCTCGGCGCGGCGGGAATCGGCGCGCTGGGCACGGGGCCGAGCGGCCCCTCGTCGCCCAGGTTGATCGGGACGGGCGCCAGCGGCGGCGCGGCGTCGTCTCCCGCTGCGTTGAACGCGGGCGGCGGGCCGGCGGGCGGCGGATCGGCGGC
>DASWWB010001294.1:0-2019 GCA_036406115.1 Herpetosiphonaceae bacterium | reverse complement strand
CGCCAGCTCCTGGTCGTTCTTGAGCGCGGCCAGCACCTGCCAGCCGTCCAGATGCGGCATCTGCACGTCGGTGATGACGAGCTGCGGCTGGATCTCGCGGATCGTCGCCAGCGCCTGGCGGCTGTCGAGCACGCTGTGGATGCGGTAGCCGCGGCCCTGGAGCATCACGCTGATGGTCTCGTGGGCGTCGGGGTCGTCGTCGATCACCACGATCGCGATCCCGGCGTCGTCGGTCCGCTCGGCGACGGGCTGGGCCGCCGGCGCCTGCTCGGCGGCGATCGGCAGGGTGAAGGCGAAGATCGAGCCCTGGCCGGGGACGCTCTCCATGGTGAGCTGCCCGCCATGCATCTCGACCAGCCGCTTGCTGATCGGCAGCCCCAGCCCGGTGCCCTGCTGGGTCCGGTTCATGATGTGGCCGACCTGCTGGAATTCCTCGAAGACCAGGTGCTGGTTTTCCGGCGCGATGCCGATGCCGGTGTCGCGGACCGCCACCCGCAGCGTCTTGTCGTCCACGACGTCCGCCGAAAGCGTGATCGTTCCTTCCTCGGTGAATTTCACGGCGTTGGAGATCAGGTTGAGCACCACCTGGCGGATGCGGACTTTGTCGATCTGGACGTGCGGCAGCTCCTGGGGCAGCTCCGAGATCAGCTCCAGCCCTTTGTCTTTGGTCAGGCCGGCGGCGGTCGCCATCACGCTGTGGAGGATCGGCCGCAGGTCGGTCGGCTCGTAGATCAGCTCCATGCGGCCGGATTCGATTTTCGAGAGGTCGAGGATATCGTTGATCAGGCCGAGCAGGTGTTCGCTGTTGGCCAGCACGCGGTCCTTCAGCTCGTGCTGGCGCTCGTTGAACTCGCCGAAGCGCTCCAGGAAGGCGGTGAAATTGATAATCGCGTTGAGCGGCGTGCGCAGCTCGTGGCTCATATTGGCCAGGAAGCGCGATTTCATCTGATTGGCCTCCTCGGCGACCGTCTTGGCCTTGGCGAGCTGGATATTGGTTTCCGCCAGATGGGTTTCGCGCTCCTCGACCGTGTGGAGGGCGGTTTCGAGCTGGGCGGTGCGGTCGGCGACAATCACCTCCAGGTTGTCGCGGATTTGCTTCAGCTCTTCTTCGCGGCTGAGGGCGCGCTCAAGCGCCTGGCGCAGCGAGGCGGCGAAGAGATGGAAGAACAGCCCCACCAGCGCCCCGCAGAGCACGAAGGTGCTGAGAATGGATGGCAAGACGTCGTCTTTGCGCGGGTAGAGGCCGATCAGCCCCGTGGTTCTCAATTGGATCACGCCCAGGATCGCGACAGTCGCGACGCTCATGCCGACGATGCGGATCGTTCCGGGGCGGCCGGTGAGCAAGCCGGCCAGCGTGATCGGCAGCGCGAAGGCGAACAGCAGCCAGCCGCTGTTCCTGACTCCCTCGAAGACTAGGATCAGAGCGAACTCCAGAATCAGGCCGACGCACATGATCAGCACCGCGCGCCGGAAACGGTTGCGCCGCAGCGTCCAGAGCGATACCGAAGCGAAGACGACGGTCAGCGAGCTGCTGACCGCCGTGCGGATACCCTCCAGCAGCGTGCTCGAAACCGCAAACGAGGTCGGGAGGGATAGCAGCGAGATCACTGCCAAGCCCAGCAGCATCGGCTGGAGCAAGAGGGCCTGCTCGTACTCGATCGGATCGCTGATCTTCGCGCTTCTGAACCAGTTGCGCAGGCGGGCGAACAGCGTGCTCCCGGGGAGATGTTTCAGCCAGGCGGAACGTTGGGTCATCGGTCGTGTCCCTCAGCTACAAAAGCCCTGCGCCGGCGGACGGTCAATCGTGCTGGTGCCAGCGGCGGAAATACACGCGCAGCCCGTCTTTCGGCCCGCGCGACGGGAACGCGCGCACCGCCAGGTTTTGATCGGGCAGCAGGTCCCATTGGTGTTTGCGCAGCAGGTGCGCCGCGATCAGCCGCATCTCCATCTTGGAGAAGGCCATGCCGATGCAGATGCGCGGCCCGCCGCTGAAGCCGATCAGGCTGAACGGCTCCTGTT